>JAHYJF010000168.1 GCA_019428955.1 Burkholderiaceae bacterium | reverse complement strand
ATGTTCTGTTGGGGTGCAGAAAAATCGCGCAATGCGGTCTCGAAACCGACCCAGTCGCTGGCGCGGTTGATGCCTAGACCGGCACGGATGGTTCTATCGCCAGGCTCCAGGGCTGTCCAGCGCAGCGCCAGCACATAGCCGGCGTCCTGCCCGGCCGCCGTGAGCGCCTGCTGCGCGGTAGGCAGCGCGTCGGATATCACCGGCCCATGGCGGGTGCTGCGCACCGTCAGCTGCACGTCGGGCTGGCCGCGCACCACGATGGTCTCGCTGCGGGTCTCGAAAGGAGCCCATCCGTCGGGAGTGCGATAACGACTGGCATCGGCCGGATCGAGGCGCTCGAGATAGAGATCCTCGCTGTCGGGACTGGTGTTGGTGAACCCCCAGGCGGTCCGCTCGGTGCGCCCCAGCACCACGTAGGGCAAGCCCGGCATGGTCGCGCCAATCACTTCGAGGCCCGGCGCGGAAAGCTGGGCCAGGTACCAGAGTGCCGGAGCGCCCAAGGCCAGATGGGGATCGTTGGCCAGCAAGGCGCCCCCGGTGAGGCTGCGCGACGCGTCGATCACCCAGTTGTTGGATCCGATGCCATCGTTGCCCGCCGACGGAAACGCTGCCTGGAGTGTCGCGTGCAGCAGGCCGCTGATGGCCGCGGCCGCGGCCAGCGCGTTGCCGTTGGTCTGGTCACCTGAGGCAAGCTTGACCGGGTCAGCATAGACCGTGTCGCGATCCGGCAGCGCGAGAGCCGGATCGGTGTCGAGCAGCCACGAAAGGCGTTCGGTCCCAAGCCGGGGCCAGAGGGCTGCCCGCAGCAGCTCGGTGTTGAGATTGGCCGACAGATCCCAGGCCATCATGGTTGCCCAGCCGATTGCGTCCACCGGCTCCCATTTGCCGGGCCGCACGCCCAGGATCAGGAATTCCGGCGACAGTTTCCAGGGCTTGGCGTTGGCCTGTTCGACGCCGGCATTGATGCCGGCCACATATGCCTCGAGGATCTCCCGGGTCGGCGGGTCGAGTTCCTTCCACACCTCGGCCGCCTGGCGCCGCACGCCCAGCACCCGCAGCACCCGGTCGGTGGTCAGTGCGGCCGGGCCGAGCACTTCGGCGAGCCGGCCGGCGACGATCCGGCGGTTCATCTCCAGTTGCCACAGGCGATCGGAGGCATGGGCGTGACCAAGCGCGAAAAAGGCGTCAGGCTCATTGGCGGCGCGGATGTGCGCCACCCCGTGGCGATCGCGCAGCACCTGCACCGGTGCGCGCAGCCCGGCCAGTTCGACGCTGCCGGAACGATCGGGCAGCGTCACGGCGCGGTAGCCGGCCAGTACGGCTACTACCAGCAACACTAGCGCGCCCACCAGGAAACCTGTCCAGCGCAGGGTTGTGACGATCCTCGAACGCGATCCCCGTTTCTTGACCATCTGCTGTCCCTTCCGGTAATCGGCCGCCCTCAGGCGGCACGCGCGCATATCACCGCGAACCAGCGGCGCGAATCAGTCCAGCAGCGCACACTGTTCCAGCCCGCCAGGGTGAGCAATTCGGCGAAGTCTTCCTGACGGTACTTGTAGGAATTCTCAGTGTGAATCCTTTCGCCGGCACTAAACTTTCGCCCCCCACCGGGCCACGAAACGCTTACCGGACGCAGTGCTTCGAGATGCATTTCGATGCGGCTCTGGACCGGTTCGAACAGCGCGACGTGGCACCAGTCGGCGATCGAGAAATCGGCGCCCAGCAAGCGATTGACGTGCAACAGCACGTTGCGGTTGAAGGCGGCAGTGACACCCAGCGCATCGTCATAAGCCGCCACCAGGGTCGCCGGATCCTTGACCAGGTCGACTCCGATCAGCAGCCGTCCGTCGGCCTCGACATTGGCACGCAGGCGTGCCAGGAAGGCACGCGCTTCTTCGGGCGAGAAGTTGCCGATGCTTGATCCGGGATAGAAGAACAGGCGGGAGTCGCGCGGCACCTCGTCGGGCAGCGCCCAATCGCTCGTGAAGTCGCAACCGTAGCCATTTACCACCAGACCGTGGTGTTCGCGCCTCAGGCGCGCCAGTGACGCCTCGAGGAAGTCGGCCGAAATGTCCAGAGCTACATAGCGCTGCGGTTTGAGCAAAGCGAACAAGCGCTCCGCCTTGACGCAATCACCAGCCCCGAGATCGATCAGCGTGCGGCCCGCTCCGGCCACGGTGGCGAGGTCCTCGCCGCAATGCGAGAGGACCGCGCGCTCGGTCCGGGTCGGGTAATACTCCTCGAGCTGGCAGATCGCGGCGAACAGCGCCGAGCCCAGGCGATCGTAGAAGAATTTCGGCGCGATTTGCGCCGCCGCTTGCATCAGCCCGGCGGCCAGTTCGCGCCGCGGATCGCCCGGCCAGGAAGGTTCCAGTTCCTGCATCGATATTCGCCCTCGCTCTCACACTCAATGGCCCAAGACCTCGCCGGTGACGCGGTCACCTCCACCCCCCCATTTATCATGGTAGCTTACCAATCATCCTACTGACCCGGGGAAATTTACCAATGCGCTTCAAAGTCAACACCGCGGGTGCCGCGCTAGGCGCCGTGCTCACCTCGATTCTGTCGGTGTTCACGTTCGCAGCAGCGCTGACGCTGGCACCACCGGCATCTGCGCAGCAGGTCTTCCGGGTCACCGCCATCCCCGACGAATCGCCCACCGAGCTGCAGCGCAAGTTCAAGCCACTCGGCACCTACCTCGAGAAGGCGCTCGGCATAAAGGCCGAGTTCATTCCGGTAACGGATTACGCCGCAGCGGTCGAAGCGCTGGTCAATCGCAAGGTCGAGATGGCCTGGTTTGGCGGCTTTACCTTTGTCCAGGCGCGCATCCGTTCCAACGATGCGGTGATCCCGCTGGTACAACGCGTCGAGGACGAGAAGTTCCGCTCGGTGTTCGTCACCGCCGACCCGACGATCACGCGACTGGAAGATCTCAAGGGCAAGACCCTGAGCTTCGGATCGCCCTCGTCGACCTCGGGCCACCTGATGCCGCGCTCCTTCCTGCTGCAGGCGGGGGTCGACCCCGATCGCGACTTGCGGGTGTCGTTTTCCGGCGCCCACGACGCAACCGCACTGGCGGTCGCCGGCGGCAAGGTCACCGCCGGCGCGCTCAACATCTCGGTGTGGGAGAAGCTGCTCGCTGATAAGCGCGTCGATGGCGCGCGGGCGCACGTATTCTTCACCACCCCGCCCTATCACGACTACAACTGGACGGTGCACCGCGACCTCGATCCGGCACTGCGCAAGAAATTGCTCGACGCCTTCCTGGCGCTCTCACCCGACACCGCCCAGGGGAGCGAGGTCCTCGGGCTGCAACGCGCCACGCGTTTCGTGCCGACCAGCGCCGGGAATTACGCGGCGATCGAGACTGCAGCCCGCAGCGCCGGGTTGCTGAGGTAGCGGGCGATGTCCGGCGGCCTGTCGATCTCGGTCCAACGCGCTTTCGTGCGCCACGGGGCGGCGCGGTGCTCGCTCTGCGATGTCACGTTCGCGGTTGCTCCGGGGGAACAGGTCGCACTGATTGGTCCCAGCGGCGCCGGCAAGACGACGCTGCTGGCGGTGCTCGGCGGCGCCAAGCGGCCGGATCAGGGAACGGTACTGATCGACGGCCAGAACCCGTGGGCGCTTTCCGGCGCTTCCCTGCGGCGCTTGCGCCAGCGCCTGTTCATTGCCCCCCAGGCGCCGCCGCTCCCGCCGCGCCAGCGCGTGGTTCACGCGGTGCTGGCCGGAAGAATGCCGCACTGGTCGCTGAGCAAGGCGCTTGGTTCTCTGGTGCGCCCCACCGAGGCGGGGGTCGCCCGTGACGCGCTGGCCGCATTTTCACTGGAACACAAGCTCTGGTCGCACGTCGACCGGCTTTCGGGCGGCGAGCGCCAGCGGGTCGGATTGGCCCGCGCGCTGGTCTCGGGCGCCCAGCTGCTGCTGGTCGACGAACCGCTGTCCGCGCTCGACCCGGCGCTCGGCCGGCACGCGCTGCGCGCCCTGATCGATTCGAGCCGCGACCAGGGCGCGACGCTCATCTGCAGCCTGCACCACGTCGAATTTGCGCTCGAAAACTTCCCGCGGATCATCGGCCTGCGCGACGGCTCGGCGGTGTTCGATCGTCCGCCGTCAGAGATCAGCGCGGCCGACATCGAGAGGCTCTACCGCGATCGCGACGATCCGGGGACAACCCCTGACGCAGTATCCCCGGGACCAGGGGAAAGCCGCCCGGCGATCGCCGCGCGTTGTTTCTAGGTCGGACCGAACCCTCTGGCGCAGGCAATGAAGCCAAGCGGTCAACCCCTCCCCGGAAGCCCTGGTTCGCAGGCGCTGCGCGACCCTGCCTGGCACTCCCGCGTCGCGCTGACGATCCTGGCGCTGGTGCTGCTCTGGCCGATGGTGGTCGCGAGCGACTTCCGCCCCTGGTCGCTGCTGGCACCGAACTCGCTCGACGCCGCGGGGAGATTTCTCGCCAGTTTCCTGCCGCCGGCCCACGATCCGGACTTCCTCAAGCTGGTTGCCCATTCGGCCTGGGTGACGATTGCCATCGCCACCGCCGGGCTCACGCTCGGGTGGCTCGGAGCCGTGCCTTTGACGCTGCTCGCCACGGCACGGCTGTCGCAGTCCGCTCTCGGGCGCGAAATGCAGCTCGCGCCGACGATCGGCCGCCGCCTGGTGCGCGCCTTGCTGGTGTTCCTGCGTAGCGTCCCGGAATTGGTCTGGGCCCTGCTGTTCGTGCGCGTCGTCGGGCTTGGTCCCACGGCCGGGGTGCTGGCAATCTCGCTCACCTACTGCGGCATGCTCGGCAAGGTCTACGCTGAAATCCTCGAGTCAGGCGACCCCGCCCCGACCAATGCGTTGCTCGCCAATGGTTCCTCGCGACTAGGCACCTTCCTCTACGGCACCTTGCCGCAGAATGCCACCGAACTCGTCTCCTACACGGTGTTCCGCTGGGAGTGCGCGGTGCGTTCATCGGTGATCATGGGCTTCGTTGGCGCGGGCGGACTGGGCCAGCAGATGGACATGTCGATGAAGATGCTCGCGGGCGGCGAGGTCGCGACGCTGCTTGCGGTGTTCATGATCCTGGTGGCGCTCGCCGATGGGACGAGCCGCGTGCTGCGCACGCTGCTCAATCGCCGATGAACCGTACTCCCGACCAACTCGCCGGCGACCCTGCGCCGCCCGACCAGGACTCGGTCGCGGCAGTGCTGCAACGGCCATCGGCGCTGCCCGCCATCCTGGTGCTGGGTGCGATCCTCGCGCTCATCGGCGCCAGTTTCTGGACTCTCGAGCTGCGCTGGCGCGATTTCCTGGCCCCCGACGCCGGTCGGCTGATGGCCGAGTTCATCGCCGGCTTCTTTCCGCCCGAGACTGATCCGCGCTTCCTGGCTCGTCTCGGCGCGGCGACGCTCGAGACGCTGGCGATGTCAGCGCTGGGCACCGTTCTGGCGGTGGTGCTGGCGGTGGTTCTGGCGGTGCCGGCGTCGCGCGCCCCGCATACGGTCTGGACCGGGCTGCTGCGTCGCGCGACACGGCTGTTGCTCAACGGCCTGCGCTCGATCCCGGAACTGGTGTGGGCGGCGATGTGGGTGATCGCCGCGGGACTTGGCCCCTTCACCGGTACGCTGGCGCTGGCGGCGCACACGCTCGGCGTGCTCGGCCGACTGTTCGCCGACACCTTCGAGAACCTTCCGCCGGAGCCGGCACGGGCGCTGCGCGACAACGGCGCGCACCCTCTGGCCGCGTGGCTCTACGCGACCCTGCCGCAAGCCCTGCCGCAACTGCTCTCGTACACGCTTTATCGCTGGGAAAACAACATCCGCGCCGCCGCGGTCCTCGGTGTGGTTGGCGCCGGCGGTCTCGGGCAGATGCTCTACTTACACCTGAGCCTGTTCCAGATGCGGGAAGCGGCCAGCGTGATCGTGGCGATGCTGGTGCTGGTTGGACTGGTCGACGCGATCAGCTACGCGGCGCTGCGCCGCCTGTCCCGATGACTGCAGCGGTGCTGTCGGTCAGGGCGGCAAGACTGGTCGGTTGCCGCGCGTCGCGATCGGAAGCCTGGTGAGCAAAGCGGCCGCGGCGACGCAGGCCAAGCCGCAGGCAATGCCGACCGCGTAAAAACCGAAGTGCTGGTAGAGCCACGCCGTGCCGGGCGTGAACAGCGTCACGCCAACATAGGTTGAACAACTCAGCATCGCCGTCATCACGCCCCGCAAACGCACCACCTGTTCGGTCGCCAGCGCCGTGATCGAGGTGAAGAAGGTGCCCTGAAGCAGCCCCCAGCAAAGGAGACTCGCCAGCGCCAGTGGCGGAATGCCGACCAGCAGCGTGAGCATCACCAGCAAGGCTCCGAGCCCGCAGAGCGCCATCACGCCGCTGCGTTCCTTGCCGATACGGTCGATCCAGCCCGCGTTGCGGGTCAAGATCAAAAGTCCCACTCCATAGACGGCGATCACCAAGCCAGTCAGTCCGGAGTCCCAGCCGTTGGCCTGGCGCAACTCGCTGCCCAGGAAGGCGTAGACCCCGTAGAAGGCTCCCATGTCGATCAGGTTGACCGCCAGCACCAGCCGGGCACCGCGGTCAGACAGCACCGCACGCAAATCGGCGACGAGCGCCGCCAGCACCAGCGGCCCGGCCGGAGTGGCCTGCGCGGGCCGAGGCGCCAGGGCGATTGCCAGCGCGCAGCCCAGCGCGGCCAGCGCCAACCCAGCGAACGCGCTGCGCCAGTCGATGAGCTGGGCGGCGAAAGCCATCGTCGGCACCACCAGCAGGATCGCGATCGACCAGCCGCTGACAATCCGGCCAACAGCGCGGCCGCGCTGCTCATAGCTCGAAAGATCCCCGGCCAGCGCATAGGCCGCCGGCAGCACAGTTCCGGTGGCGGCGCCGGCCACTGCCGCCAGAGCCAGCAACAACTCGAAACACTGAGCCTGGCCGGCGCCAAGCCAGGCGAGTGCGAACACCACCAGGCCGCCGACGATCACCCGCGAGCGCGGCAGCTGCTTGGCCGTGAGGCCAACGATCGGCGCAGCGAGCGCCAGCACGATGCTGTAGACGGTGAGCAGCAGCCCGGCGTGGCCCGGCTCGATCGCGAAAGACTGGGCAATGTCAGGCAGCAGCGGCGAAATCGCGAAGATCGTCGCCCCTACGGTTGCCACCGCCAGCATCGCCGCTCGGGTCAGCAACGGGTAGCCGTCGATATCTCCCGCCGCCGCGGGCGGCTCCCCGGAATTTGCCACGCGCTTAGCGCACCAGCTGGTTGATTTCGATGATCGGCATCAGCACCGCCAGGACTATCAGGAGCACGATTCCGCCCATCGCCAGGATCAGCGCAGGCTCGAGCAGACTGGTCAGCGTCAGCGCCCGGCGTTCGGTTTCGGTCGAAAGTGTGATCGCCACCCGCTCGAGCATCTCGCCGACTTCCCCGGTGGCCTCGCCGCTGGCAATCATCTGGATCATCATTGGCGGGAACTGTTTCTGCGCCGCCAGCGCCCTTGACAGTGGGGCCCCCTCGCGCACGCGCTCCAGTGCGTCGAGCGCAGCGGCGCGCAGCGATTCATTGGTCAGGGTCCGCGATCCCGCCTCGATGGCCCTGATCAGCGGCACTCCGGCACTGGCAAGAATCGCCAGCGTCGAGGCGAACCGGGCGGTGTTCATGCCCCGGATCATCCGCCCAGCGAGCGGCATGTCGAGCAGGCGCCGATGCCATGCCAGCCGCGCGG
>JAHYJF010000167.1 GCA_019428955.1 Burkholderiaceae bacterium | reverse complement strand
CTCCAGCGCCTCAAGGATGTCGCCGAGAAGGCCAAGATCGAGTTGTCTTCGAGTCAGCAGACCGATATCAACCTGCCGTACATCACCGCCGACGCGAGCGGCCCCAAGCATCTGGCGATGCGCATCACGCGCGCCAAGTTCGAGTCGCTCGTTGATGAGTTGGTGCAGAAGACAGTCGAACCGTGCCGGATCGCGATCAAGGATGCCGGCATCAAGACTTCCGATATCGACGACGTGATCCTGGTCGGCGGGATGACCCGCATGCCCAAGGTCCAGGAAACGGTCAAGGCGTTCTTCGGCAAGGAGCCGCGCAAGGACGTCAACGCCGACGAGGCCGTCGCGGTTGGCGCTGCGGTGCAGGCTTCAGTGCTGGCGGGGGACCGCAAGGACGTGCTGCTGCTCGACGTCACGCCGCTCACGCTGGGAATCGAGACGCTCGGTGGTGTGATGACCGCAATGATCAAGCGCAACACCACGATCCCGACCAAGCACGCCCAGGTGTTCTCGACTGCCGACGACAACCAGCCGGCGGTGACGATCAAGGTCTACCAGGGTGAACGCGAAGTCGCGGCCGGCAACAAGGCACTCGGCGAGTTCAACCTCGAGGGCATCCCGCCGGCGGCGCGCGGCACGCCCCAGATCGAGGTCACTTTTGACATCGACGCCAACGGCATCCTGCATGTCCATGCCCGTGACAAGGCGACCGGGAAGGAAAACAAGATCACCATCAAGGCCAACTCCGGGCTCTCCGACGAAGAAGTCGGCAAGATGGTCAAGGACGCCGAGGTCAACGCCGCCGAGGACAAGAAGCGGGTTGAGTTGGCACACGCCCGCAACTCCGCCGATGCGCTGGTGCACACCGTGAAGAAGTCCCTGGCCGAGCACGGCGACAAGGTGGACGCTGACGAGCGCGCGAAGATCGAGGAAGCGCTCAAGGCCGCGGAGGAATCACTCAAGGGCGAGGACCAGGCCGATATCGAGGCCAAGGCAACCGCGCTCGGCGAGGCCGCGCAGAAGCTCGGCGAGAAGGTCTACGCCGAGGCGCAGGCCAAGGCAGCGGCCGGCGATGCCGCCGATGCCGCCCACGAGGCCGGAGCCCAGGAAGCACGCCGTCCGCCGGAAGACGATGTGGTCGATGCCGAGTTCAAGGAAGTCAAGCGCGGCGAGCAGTAGCGCGGCGCAGCGGGTTGATTGCCGGGGCGCCGTTCGAGAGCGTGCCCGGCGGGCGAAGCAGGGACTTGAAAGGGCGGGCAGATGGCCAAGCGTGACTTGTACGAGGTTCTTGGGGTCGGGAAGAATGCCAGCGAAGATGAGCTGAAGAAAGCTTATCGGCGGCTGGCCATGAAGTACCACCCCGACCGCAACCCCGATAGCAAGACCGCGGAGGAGCAGTTCAAGGAGGCCAAGGCAGCCTACGAGATTCTCAGCGACTCGGCCAAGCGCGAGGCCTACGATCGCTTCGGCCATGCCGGGGTCGACCCGAGTGCCGGTCCTGGTCCGGGTGCGGGCGGATTCGGCGGTTTCGGCGATGCGTTCGGCGACATCTTCGGCGATATCTTCGGCGGCGGGCGAGGCGGCGGTGGGCGTTCCAACGTTTATCGCGGCGCCGACCTGCGCTATGCCATGGAGATCACCCTCGAGCAGGCAGCGCACGGCTATGACACCGAGATCAGGGTGCCGTCCTGGGACAGTTGCAGCGCCTGCCATGGTTCCGGCGCCAAGCCCGGCACCAAGCCCAAGGTCTGCGACACCTGTGGCGGGCAGGGCAATGTCCGCGTCCAGCAAGGCTTCTTTTCGATTCAGCAAACCTGTCCGACCTGCCACGGCACCGGCAAGGTGATCGCGGAACCATGTGTCACCTGCGAGGGTGTTGGGCGGACCAAGCGCACCAAGACGCTGGAGGTGAAGATCCCGGCCGGGATCGACAGTGGCATGCGGATTCGCTCGGGCGGCAACGGCGAGCCGGGCGTGAACGGCGGGCCCCCGGGCGATCTCTACATCGAGATCCGGATTCGCGAGCACCAGGTATTCACCCGCGATGGTGACGACCTGCACTGCGAGGTGCCGATCTCGATCACCGCGGCGGCGTTGGGCGGCAAGGTCCAGGTGCCAACATTGAGCGGTCGCGCCGAGATCGACCTGCCCGAAGGCACTCAGTCCGGCAAGACTTTCCGGCTGCGTGGCAAGGGGATCAAGGGACTGCGTTCAAGCTACCCGGGGGATCTCTATGCGCACGTCGTGATCGAAACCCCGGTGCGCCTCACCGATCACCAGAAGAAGTTGCTGCGTGAGCTCGACGCCTCGCTTGCCGATCCGCGGCACAGTCCCCAGACCAAGAGCTGGACCGACCGCGTCAAGGACTTCTTCCAGTAACTCCGGGGCACCGCCCGCGGGGCCGACAGCAGCGGCCGACAGCAGCGTTGCCGGGTCATTCTGGCCGGGGTTAGAATGGGCCGATGAGCCGGCGTTACCCGGTGAGTCGGGAGAACTGTCAATGCCCATCAACGCATCGGTGCCGCGCACCGACCTAGGTACCCACGTGGTCTTCAATCAGGGCGAGGCGCTGGTTGACGTGAATTTTTTTGACGCCGACTGGATTCTCACCGCACTGGTCGAGGCCGCCGGTGGTGCTGGTCACGTCGAGTTGTTGTCGCGATTCGGGGCCCGAGCCGGCAGCGAGGAAGTGCAGTACTGGGGCGAGCTGGCCAACCGCAACCCGCCTCAATTGCGCGCCTTCGACCGCTTTGGACGCCGCATCGACGAGATCGAATTCCATCCCGCTTACCATGCCCTGATGGCGCTCGGCCTGGAGGCCGGGACCAGTTCGATCGCCTGGACCGCGCCGCGCGCCGGTCACGTCGCCCACAGCGCCTTGCTCTACCTGCTGACCCAGGCCGAGGCCGGCGTCGGCTGTCCGATGTCGATGACCTATGCCGGCGTCGCGGCTCTGCGCAAGCAGCCCGAAATCGCCGAGCTCTGGGAGCAGCGCATCGCCGCCGCGCGCTACGACGCGCGCTGCCTGCCGGCGCACGAGAAGGCGGGAGTGACGCTGGGCATGGCGATGACCGAGAAGCAAGGCGGTTCGGACGTGCGCGCCAACTCCACCGTCGCCATTGCGCAGGCCGACGGCAGCTATGCGCTCACCGGGCACAAGTGGTTCGTCTCCGGGGCTATGGGCGACGGTTTCCTGGCGCTCGCGAAGATCAACGGCGATGACACCGGCCTGAGCTGTTTCTTCGTGCCTCGCTGGCGCCTCGACGGCAGCCGCAACACGCTCGAATTGCAGCGGCTCAAGGACAAGATGGGCGATCGCTCCAACGCCACCTGCGAGATGGAATTACGCGAGGCTGCCGCCAGCCTGGTCGGCCACGAGGGACGCGGTGTCGCCACCATCCTCGAAATGGTCCAGCACACCAGGCTCGACTGCGTCACCGGCGCGGCGGCGACGATGCGCCTGGCGCTGAGCAATGCGATCTGGCACGCGCAGCGCCGCAGCGCCTTCGGTCGCCGCCTGATCGACCAGCCGATGATGCGCCAGGTGCTGGCCGACCTGGTGCTTGAGAGCTCGGCGGCTGCCGCGCTGGCGATGCGCATCGCGCTCGCCTTCGATCGCGGGCCTGCCGATCCCGCCCAGGTGCTGCTGGCCCGTCTGATGACGCCGATCGCCAAGTACTGGGTCTGCCGCCGGGCCACGCCCGTCGTTGCCGAGGCCATGGAGTGTCTTGGCGGCAGCGGGTATGTCGAGGAGTCACCGCTGGCCCGCGCGTTCCGCCAGGCTCCGCTCAATGGTATCTGGGAGGGTTCGGGCAACGTGATCGTGCTCGATACCATGCGGGTGATGCAGCGCGAACCCGAAGCAGTCGAGGCGATGGCACGGTTCCTGCTCGCCTGGCTGCCCGGCCAGGCAGAGCGCATCGACGCGGCGCTGGTCGCGTTCCGCAGCGGGGAGCCGAACCGGGCGCGCCAGTTCGTCGGGCACCTGGCGATTCTGCTGGCCGGGGCCAGCCTGGTCGAACTGGGCATGGAGGCGCTGGGAATCGCCTACGTCAATAACCGGCTTGCGCCGGTCGCCGCCACCAGCTTCGGTGCCGCGGCGCTCGAGGCCAGCCTGGTCGACGAACTGATCGAATGGGGAGCACTGGATAGCGGGAAATGAAACTGACCTTTGCCGGCGCCGCCGGAACGGTCACCGGGTCGCGCTCCATAATCCAGAGCGGCAGGCGCCGGATCCTGATCGATTGCGGACTGTTCCAGGGCTACAAGCAGTTGCGGCTGCGCAACCGCGCGCCGTTTCCGGTTCCGCCCAAGAGCATCAACACCGTGCTCCTCACCCATGCCCACCTTGACCACAGCGGCTACCTCCCGGCACTGGTCCGCGATGGCTTCCGGGGCCAGGTCATTTGCACCGAGGCGACCCGCGACCTGTGCGAACTGCTGTTGCGCGACAGTGGCTACCTGCAGGAAGAAGAAGCGCATTACGCCAATAAGCGGGGGTTCTCGAAGCACTCGCCGGCCGAGCCGCTCTACACCATCGCCGATGCCGAGCGCGCGCTGACCCACTTTCGCGTCGCGCCTTTCAACACTGAATTTGACCTCGGAGACGGTCTGCACGCGGCGTTCCTGCCGGCAGGACACATCATCGGCGCGGCACTGATCCGCGTCAGCCGAGACGGGCACTCGCTGGTGTTCTCCGGCGATCTCGGCCGCCCCGATTCAGCGCTCTTGAAGGCACCGACCAAATTGCGCGAAGCCGATACGCTGGTGCTTGAATCGACCTACGGCAATCGAACCCACGAGAATGAGGATTCGTTTGGTGAACTCGCGCAGATCGTGCGCGACACCGCTACCCAGGGCGGCACGGTCCTGATCCCGTCCTTTGCGGTCGGGCGCTCGCAGGACGTGATGCTGGGTCTGGCGCGACTCAAGCGCGACGGTGCGATCCCCAATCTGCCGATCTACCTCGACAGCCCGATGGCGATCGATGCCAGCGAGCTTTACCGCCGTCATCGCGATCAGCACCGCATCACCATCGATGAGTGTCGCGCGATGTTCCGCGTTGCGCAGATGCTCAATACGCCCGAGCAGTCCAAGGCACTCGCGAGCAATCCGGTGCCGTCGATCATCATCGCAGCCAGCGGCATGGCCACCGGCGGACGGGTCCTGCATCACCTCAAGCGCCTGCTCCCGGACTCGCGCAACCACATCGTCTTCGTCGGTTTCCAGGCCGGCGGAACCCGCGGTGCGCGCCTGGTCGCGGGGGAAAGAGAGGTCAAGATTCACGGCGGATTGCATCCGGTCAGGGCAGCGATATCGCAACTTTACGGACTCTCCGCCCATGCCGACGCCGACCAGATCATGGCGTGGCTGGAGAGCCTGCGCCGGAATCCCCCCAAGCAGGTCTACCTGACCCATGGCGAGCCTGCCGCCAGTGACGCGCTGCGCCTGCGCATCGAGAGCCAATTTGGCTGGCCGGTGCGGGTGCCGGAACACCTGGAGAGCGTCGAGGTCGAGCTTTGAGCAGTGCCACCAGAACCGCACAGGGCAAGGGGCGCAGGGTCGACCCGCAGGATCGCAAGCGGCTCGGTCAACTGCTGGGCGATGCCGAGCGCCGCCCCGATCTGCTGATCGAATTGCTGCACCTGATCCAGGACGCCGAGGGCCACCTGGCGGTCGGCCTGTTGGCGGCGCTGGCCGAGGAATTGCGCCTGTCGCAGGCCGAAGTCTTCGAGGTCGCGACCTTCTATCATCACTTCGACGTGGTGCGCGACGGGGAAGCCGCGCCGCCGGCGCTGACGGTGAGGGTCTGCGAGTCGGTGGCCTGCGAACTGGCCGGGTCGGCACGACTGGCCGAACGCCTGCGCCAGACGCTCGGCACCGCCGTGCGGGTGCAAGCCGTGCCGTGCGTAGGCCGGTGTGCGCAGGCCCCGGTTGCCGTGGTTCACCAGCATCCGGTCGCGCCAGCGACGGTTGAACTGGTGCAGCGAATGGTGCTAACCGGTACGCGCGACTGCCCGCCGCCGGGCGCGCTCGGCGGCGACGCGCGAACCGGAGGCGCCGGGACGGATTTCGCGGCCCTGCGGGAATTGCTGGCCGGAGCGTTGCCCGAGAAGTCCCGCACCAATGGCCAAGCACCGTCGTCGCCGAATGGAGAGCTCGAGCTGCGCACCGCTGTCTGCGACGCCATCGATGCGAGCGGCCTGCGCGGCATGGGCGGGGCCGGCTTCCCGACCGGACGCAAGTGGCGGATCGTCGCCACGCAGCCCGGGCCGCGGATGCTGGTGGTCAACGCCGACGAAGGCGAGCCGGGCACCTTCAAGGACCGTCATCATCTCGAGCACGGTGCCCGCCGCTTCCTCGAAGGGATGCTGATTGCGGCCTGGGTGATCGACGCCGAGCGCTGCACCATCTACCTGCGCGACGAATACGCCGGGGTGCGCGCGTTGCTGACTGCCGAGATCGCCGCGCTGCGCTCCGGTACGCGGCTGCCAGGCAGCTGGCGGCTGCCGCCGATCGAGTTGCGCCGCGGCGCCGGCGCCTACATCTGCGGCGAAGAGAGCGCGATGCTCGAATCGATCGAGGGCAAGCGCGGCATGCCGCGCCTGCGTCCGCCCTACGTCGCCGAGCGCGGCCTGTTCGACCGGCCGACGCTGGTCCATAACGTCGAGACGCTGTGGTGGGTGCCGGAAATCCTGGCGGGCGGGGCCGCGGCGTTTGCCGGCCGGGGCCGCCGCGGGCACAAGGGGCCGCGCAGTTTCTCGGTATCTGGGAGGGTGGTCAGTCCCGGAGTCAAGGTCGCACCGGCCGGGATCACGCTGCGCGAACTGATCGAAGAATATTGCGGCGGGATGCTGCCCGGGCACGAACTGCACGGCTACCTGCCGGGCGGGGCTTCGGGAGGAATTCTGCCGGCCGCGCTGGCCGATCTGCCACTGGATTTCGGCACGCTGGAAGCGCACGGCTGCTTTATCGGTTCGGCGGCAATCGTGGTGCTCTCGCAGCACGATAGCGTGCGCGAGGTGGCGCAGGCACTGATGGAATTCTTTCGCAAGGAATCCTGCGGGCAGTGCACGCCGTGCCGGGTGGGCACGGCCCACGCCGCCGAGTTGATGCGTGCCGGGCAATGGGATGTGCCCTTGCTGCTCGAGCTGGCACAGGTAATGAGCGATGCCTCGATTTGCGGCCTCGGGCAGGCGGCGCCCAATCCACTGATCAGTGCCTTGCGCCATTTTCCGGCGGAATTCAACGCGACCGAGCGCCGTGCGTTCGAGGACCGGAGCGAGCCGCGCGCGCTCGAGGAAGCGAAATGAGTGCCGCAGCGAACCACCAAGGCGGTCGCGGTGGCGCTGCCATCGCATTCGAACTCGACGGGCGGTCAATCGTGGCCCAGTCCGGCGAAACCATCCTCCAGGCGGCGCGGCGCGCCGGCGCCGACATTCCCAGCCTCTGTTACCAGGACGGGATGCGCGCGGACGGCAACTGCCGCGCCTGCATGGTCGAGATCGCGGGCGAGCGGGTGTTGGCGGCATCTTGCTGCCGGGCGCCGAGCGCGGCCATGAAGGTCAGCGCCACGAGTCTGCGGGCACAGGCGGCGCAGCGGATGGTAGTCGAGATGCTGGCTGTCGAGGCCGGCTTTGTCGCGGTCGCGCCGGAGCTCGCAACGGGGCGGTCATCATCCGCTGACGGGACGGACGGCTCGCCGGCGCTTGACGGCGACTTTCGCGCCGGTTCGGAACTGGCCGGGTTGGCAGCCGCAATGAACATCGCGGCA
>JAHYJF010000166.1 GCA_019428955.1 Burkholderiaceae bacterium | reverse complement strand
CTATCGGCTCAAGGAAAAGCGTATGGCCGGGATCATCGGCCCACAATCCGCAAAGGAGACCCTCACCGCATGACCCAACCCCCGCAGGCCAGACCGCGCTTGGGCCATGTGAAGACCCCGCGCGCCCTGGCCTGCTCCTCCCCCGGGTGGGCCAGTTTTACTTCGGCCAAGTGGGCCAGTTTTGAAACGGCGTTGACACGGAGGCGCATCAAACACCAAACCATCCAAAACCGCCGCTTGATCCATCAGCGTCAAGCAGCATAACCTGAAAAAGATGAGCCCAATCCCTCCGATCTAAAATCAGGCCGCCTGTTCCAAATCATTCGACGACGGACATGGCCCTTCCCCTGAACGCCCGCGCCTCACAGCGTAATCGGCGAGCATCTTGGGCGTGCTCGGTCTGACGCAGAATGCGTTCCAGGAGCACAGGGCTGCCGCCTCAGGACGGGCTGCGCTGCGCAAGAAGCGTAGACGGGTTTATGTCCTTGAGTTTTTCAGGCAGTTGACCTGCCGCGTCGGTGCGATGGAAGCCTGTGGCAGAGCACATAGCTGGGGCCGAAAATCGGCAAACTCGATACCGACATCACCCTCCAACCTGTGCCGCGGGTTTTCCCGCACTGTTAATGGGCTCAGCTAGGCCCCAGAAAGTAATTAGGCAACCACAATGAAAACTGTGGAACCAAAAGCAGCAGCGCCAGAACGATCAGAAGTGGAACGAAATAGGGCAGGACCGACCGCACAATGCCCTCGAGCGGCGCGCCCGAAATACGGGACGCCACGAAAAGCCCGATCCCCAGCGGCGGCGTGGCGATGCCCATGATCAACGACATCTCGAGAACGATCCCGAAATGCACCCGGTCGATCGCGAAGATATCGACCAGCGGCAGCAGGATCGGCACCAGCAGCAGTTTGATGGTGACCCCGTCGATGAAGCACCCGAGCGCCAGCGCGAGCACCATGATCGTCAGGAAGAACACCAGCCGCGACTCGATCAGGTCAGGCAAGGCCCGGGCCATGCCTTGCGGGATCTGTTCGATCGCCATAAGCCAACCCATACTGGCGGCAAAACCGATGATCATCATGATCATCGAGGTCATCAGCACGGTTTCTGTCAGCGCCTTGGTCAAGGCCGCCCAGGTGAGCGTGCGAAACAGCACACCGAGCAGGATGACATAGCCAGAGGAAAGAACACCCGCCTCGGATGCCGTGGTGACGCCCGTCAGGATGCCGCCCATGATGATTGCTGGCGCGACCAGCGCAACCGTTCCTGACAGGGTATGTTTCCAGATCTCGCGGGCCGTGGCGCGCGGCTGGGTCGGAAACTCGGTGCGGATTGCCAGCACGCGGTTAAAGACCATCAGGCTTGCCGAAATCATGATGCCGGGCACGATGCCGGCAAGAAACATCCGCGCAACAGACTGGTTTGCCAGAAAAGCGTAGACGACCAGCGGCACCGAGGGCGGGATGAACGGCGCGACGATGGCGGAAACCACGGTGATCGCAGACGCGAACGATGATGTATACCCGCGCTCGCGCATCGCCTTGATCTCGACAGCGCCAAGCCCCGCGATATCGGCCACGGCCACCCCCGTGCCCCCGGCCAGCAACAGTGAGGCCAGCACGTTGACCTGCGCCAGACCTGCACGAAAATGACCGACCAGCGCGTTCGCCAGATTGAAGATGCGTTCGGTGATGCCCACCGCATTCATCAGGTTTCCGACAAGCACGAAAAAGGGAATCGCCAGAAGCGACGAATTGCCCGCGTTTTCGAGCACCTTCATCGGGATGATCCAGAACATCCCGGCATATCCGCCTACCGCCAGCGCGGCGACCACCGAAAGACCGATGGCAATGGTGATCGGCGTGCGCAACGCGATCAGGACCAGGAATATGATGAACAGCGCGACGGCAATCATTCGTGCGTCTCCTTGCCTGAACGGGGGCCTGCCGCCGATCCGCCGAAATCCTGTGCGGCGCGCACAAGGCGCAACAGAAAATCGATCAGGATCAAAGAGCAAGACACGAAGAGCGGGATCGACAGCCAGTAACGTTGGATCCCCACCATGTCGATACGCCCCACCTGACGCGGCAGCAGCACGGTTGCCTGCCACAGGATCAGCCCCATCAGGCCGATCACCAGGGCCATTACAAGTATTTCGGCAGCCGCCCTTAACGTGCCGGGCAGGCGGCGGGACAGCACGTCAATGGTCACGTCCTGGCCGCGCCGATAGATGACGTAGAAAGAAAAGAAGATGCACCAGATGAACAGCACCTCGGTCCAGGGAAAGACCCAGATTATACCGATGTCGAAAGCAAGCCGTGAAAGGATGTTGGCGAGGTTGATCGCCAACATCGATAGCATCAGTCCATTTGCAATTGTCAGGAACGCCCTGTCAGCCCAGGTGAGCAGAGCGTCGAGGGCGCGCCCGAGCATCAGTTTACCGTCCGCGTGGCGTTGACGGCATCAAGAAAACCGGCGGGAAGTTTCCCCTCGGCGTTCATACGGGCATAGAACTCGGCCATTTTTGCCACCACGGGCCCGGTATCTAGCGTGCTTATGTTTACGCCAAGCGCCTTCATTCGTGCCAGCGATACGTCTGCCTCGGCATCGGTCTTTGGCCCGAATTCGGCGGCGACTTCGTCATAAGCGGCGATGATCTGGCCTTGCGTCTCTGCATCGAGCGCGTTCCAGGTTGCTGCGTTGGTCATGAAGGCCAGCCCCTGCGGGTATTCGTCGTGCCGCACGATGTTGGGCGCGACCTCGTAGAAGCGCATGGTCTCGACCAACGAAACCGGGCTGTTCACGGCTTCGACGATGCCGCGACCGATCGATTCGTAGACTTCCGTCCAGGCAAGGGTGCGCACTTCCGCCCCGAGATTTCGCCATGCGGCGGCGGCCAGCTCATCCGGGTGCATGCGCAGTTTCAGGCCCTGCAAATCGGCAAGGCTGGCGACGGGCCGTTTTGTCACCATCACGCGATAGGGGCCGCGCACCATCTTGGTGGAATCCCCGATCACCACAATTCCGGCTTCTGCCTCGATCTTGTCCATCCAGCCATCTACCAGGTCCGACGCCATGAAGCGCGACCAGTGCTCGCGGCTATCGAAGATGAAGGGTGCGCTGGTGAACTGGAGCTCGGGAACCCATTTCTGAAGGTAGGCCGAGCCTTCAGGGTAGATGGTTACCGAGCCCAACTGGAGTTGTTCCAGAATGGCATCGTCCTTGCCAAGCTGCTCGCTCGGATAGACTTCGACTTTGATCGTTCCGTTGGTCTTGGCCCCGATCCGGTCAGCCACGGCCTGAAAAATCTGCCCTTCGATCGATTCGGCGGGCATCTTGTGGGCCATGCGCCAGACATCCGCAGATGCGAAGGTAGTGCCCAGACCCAAGGCGACAAAGACCGTCGCCAGCATGGATTTATTGAGAATTGTCATGTGTTCTTCCTCCCTGTCGATGTTGACCGGGCAAATTGCGGCGCCCGGGTCTTGACTTCCATTCCGCAGACCTTCGCAGGTCAGGCGCTCAGCTTGGCCAATACCATTGCGGTTGCGCCTGAGATGTCGGCCAGTTTTTCGCCGGCAGCCAAGCGCGCCAAAAGCTCGATCTCGCGCGCTTGCATACCCAGCGCACGTTCCGCCACCGCGTCGCATTGCGACGGCTTGAGAAACAGCACTCCGCTTTCGTCAGCGAGCACCGCATCGCCCGGCTCGACAGAACACCCGCCCACCGAAACCGGCACGTTGAGTTGCCCTTCCAGTGCCAGAAGCTTGGTGGTGATCGACGACGGCCCGGTGCACCAGATGGGCATCTCGACCCTGCGAATTTCGTTGAAATCTGTCGCTGGCCCATCGATGACCGCCCCCACAACGCCGCCGAGTTTCGCGGCATTGGTGATAACGCCACCCCAGCAGGCGTGCTTGCGGTCGCCGCACCGGTCGATCACCAGAAAGTCGCCCGGACGCACCAGCGACATGAGATGGTGGAGCAATGTTGAATCGGCCCCCGGAATTCGCAGTGTCACCGCCGTTCCTGCAACGCGCGTTTCACCCAGAACGGCGCGCAATTCGCTTGCCGCGAACTGGCTGTGAAGGAAGTGACCTGCTGTCGCCGTCTCAACGTTGCGCAGGCGCGCAAGCGTTGCTTCGGGTATCTGGGGGGGCATAGGTCTTAGTTCGAACATGGTAACCTCACAGAACGTGATGCAGGTGAACGGGGATGTTGGCGCGAACGTTAGCCTGATAGGCGTCGTCGATGCGGGCAGTGGCAAAACCGACATGGTCGCCAACTTGCGCAACGATGTGGCCCCAGGGATCGATTACCATCGAATGTCCGTAGCAGGCCTTGCGACCGCCGGCATGCGGGCCGATCTGGCCAACCGCAAGGAAATGGGTCTGGGTCTCGATCGCCCGGGCGCGCGCCAGAACCTCCCAGTGGTCCTTTCCGGTCAGCAGTGTAAAGGCTGCCGGCAGCACGATCAGATCGGCGCCCTTGTCGCGCAATGCACGGAACAGTTCTGGAAAACGAATGTCATAACAGATGGCGCAGCCAATTGTATGACCGGCGCAACTATAGGTTACAACTTCCGTTCCTGCCGCGATTGTCGCGCTTTCGCGGTAGCTGACGCCACCCGGAACGTCGACATCAAACAGGTGCAGCTTCCGATAGCGCGCAATTTCGGTTCCGTCTGGGTCAAACACCACCGTGGCGTTGTGATAAGAATTTCCGTGCTTTTCGACGATACTGCCACCGTGCAGCGTAATGCGATGGCGTTTGGCCATGCGCTGCATCGCGCGGTAGGCATCGCCATCAGGGAAGGTTTCGCTGCTGTTGTGGAATTCTTCGGGGCTGTCGCCCAGCATCGCCCAGTATTCGGGCAACACTACAAGGTCGGGCCGGTCCTCAGCGGCTTCGGCCACCAAAGCCTCTGCTGCGGCGATGTTCTTCGCCTTGTCGGACTGCGAATTCATTTGGATAAGGGCGACTTTCACGGGGGCTCCTCGTGCAGATACGGATGCTGACCCCCGAAGACTGCCTGACGCTAGGTCAGGCTGTCCAACGCATTAAATTTGGCCAATCCATAAGAAAAATCTATGCGTCAGACCGATGGATCAGGCTGCTGCGCCGATGGTCGGTCCCACGCCCAGTCCGGGTTGCTGCGCTGGCAGAAGTCGTGCGCCACCTGACGCGCAAGTTCGGCAATCGTCGCAGGTATCAATTGTGCCGGACCGTCGAAATAGACCGCGTGCAGGCGCATCGGCGGGATCGGCTGCTGCGCGTCGATCAGTTCAAGTTCGCCCCGCGCCAGTTCACGGGCAGCCAACACGGGCGGTATGGTGGCCACGCCGATGCCATCGACAGACATCCGAACGATGGTGGCCAGCGAATTGGTGGCATAGATAACGTAATCGTCGCGCGGAAACTGTTCGAAAAATCGAGTGATTGCAGCGTGCGGCTGCGACCCCTTGGGAAAAGACAAGATTGGATACCGCGCCAATTGGTCAAGCGTTGTCCGCCCCTCCAGACCAAGCATGGGTGAGGCGACCCAGTGGCAGGCGTAGCTGCACAGCTCCACGCTTAGATAGCCCTGCTCCAGAACCGGGCCCATGATCAGCGCCACGTCGATCTCGCCTGCGGCAAGCAGATTTACCAGCCTCAGGGTCGTATCGGCGGTAATCTCGATATTGATCTGTGGAAACTGCGCCTTTGACGACCGGATCAGATCGACAAGCCACGTAAAGCTGATCGTGTCGATCACGCCAATCCGCACGGTGCCGTGCATCCGCCCGGCGCTGCTAAGATCATTGACAAGACTTTGCGCGGATTTGAGCAAAGGTTCGGCCCGCGCCAGCAAGTTCAAGCCTTCTGGTGTCAGCGTGATCTTACGGTGGTCGCGAAGGAACAGCTTTACCCCAAGTTCGGTCTCAAGTGCGGCTATCCTCGACGAAATTGCCGCCTGTGTTGCGTTCATGCGGTTGGCAGCGAGCGTGAAACTTCTTAGCCGCGCGACCCAGACGAAGGTCTCCAGAAACTTCAGATTCAACATTTGATGCCCAGATCCTTACTGTCTCCATGCCACCGCGGCGTAACAAAGCCCACAGTAGCATGTCTCCGAATTCGCTTAGTGAAAAGGTAGCGCAGCAGCCGGACTGAGACCCCGGGCAATTTCTGTTGATGCGGCTATCTGCGACTATCGGCTGAACGTGTGCACGCCCGCGCCTGCTCCCGCATCACTGCATAGTCGGCAAGCATCCTGACCACGACCGCGCCCTCGGGCAAAGTCTCGACCTCGGCCGCCGCCTGCACTTGCTCGGCCCGGCTGTACTCCACCACCGGCGGGCACGCGCCCGATCCAACCCCCTCAGAACCGCCCATCGCGCAGGCGCTTAACCACAGCATCGCGATCAGCGGGGCGGCGCGCAGCGGCCTCCAGCATCTGGCGTTGGGCTTCATTGACCTTCTCCATGGTGTCGAGGCGTTCGGCGAGGCGCCCGGCGCTTTCCCCGGCGCGGCGGAGGTTCAGCAGAAACAGTGCGAGCGTGATTGCGGCGAGCAGCAGGCCCAGCGCCTTGCGCGCCGGGCCGCTGGCGAGGAGGGCTGCAAGCCAGCGCATCACCGACGCCCCCGCTTCCAGTCGTCAATGCGCGCGTGGATCGCGACGGCGATGCCCGCGAGCGCCACGGCGATGAAGAGCCAGCGCAGGGTGTCGAGATAGGGCACCAGCGGCAGGATCGCCGACTGGGTCTCGCCCAGAACCTCGCGCGCCAGTTCGACCCCGGCGGTGCCGACGGTTGCCACCCCGGCAGCACCGCTGCCCTTGAGGGTGCGGCTTTCGGCCAGCACCTCGCGGGCGGGCGGCACCTCCGGCGCGAATGCGGTGGCCCGCACCGGAAACCGCTCACCCCATTCGCGCGCCGGGCCGAGGTCGATGTGCAGGAAGCCCGAACGGGGATAGAAGCCGAAGCCCTTGAACCCCGCCTTGCGCGCCGCCGTTTCGAAAGCAACGGGGTCGTGGTTCGCCATCGCGATGTCGAAGGCGGTGCCGTCCATGTGCTTTGAGGCAGGTGCGCCACCGACCGCCTTGTTATGCGCCGGGCTGCGGTAGGCCGAGAGCACGATCAAGGGCTTGCCGAGGGCGTCGCGCAGGGCCTGCAGCCTGTCCATCGCCTCGGTGTCGAGCTTCAGCGCGCCGGTGCCGCGGCAGGCGATCTCGGCGGGGGAGAAGTTCGGCCAAGCGGCCCAAGCACTGGTCGGCACGTCGCGGAAATGCGGATAGGTGGTGGTGGTCATGGTTCTCTCCATGTGGGAAGCCCCGCCGCGGGGCGACGGGGTGGGTTGGCAGGTCAAGGGTGGTCGGTGGTGGACGGGGAATTGGTCGGGTTAGGACGCCATCACTCGTCTGGAATCGGTGACACGCGCCTGTGACGCATTTGCGCCGCTCGCGCCGCCCCGGTCAGTTGCCGATCTTGCGATCGATCCGCTCGAGGGTGTGGCCGACGCCTTTCAGCGCCTCCTCGATGCGGCCGAGCTGGACGGTGTGGTTCTGCGCGGCCTTGTCCATGGTGTCGACGCGGGCTTCGAGGCGCGTGAGGTCAGCCGCGCTTTGCCGCACCTGCGCGCGGCCCAAGGCACGCGCCACCTCGAGGCGGGCCCAGAGGGCGGCGAGGCCAGCGACGAGCGGCCAGGTCTTCTGCAGGGTCTCCCAGTCGGGCAGCATGGCAGGCTCCGGGTGTTGGCGCGGCAGGGGGTGCGGTTTGAGGGGAATGGGTGGCGCGGAGAAGATGGCAGG
>JAHYJF010000165.1 GCA_019428955.1 Burkholderiaceae bacterium | reverse complement strand
CGTGAGTCTCGCCTCGTTCATGTCGATCACCATGCCTCGGATGATCGATCCCTTTATCAGCTCTCAGACTCATTCCTCTTTGGAAACACGTCCCCCAGTTCAGACTCATACCATTTTGGAAAAGACTGGGTATTGACGGCGATGAGCAGTTTCGATACGGTGCTGCTGGAAGCCGCCTGGATGCTGGGCAGCAACCGCTGGCATGCTTTCTGGGATGTCGAGTTTCCGTCGATAAGATCCGGCGTCGTTGGAGCCGCGACCTTCTCGATGATCATCTCGTTCAATGAAACCGCCCGCACGTCATTGGTGCAGGGAATCCACAACACGGTCCAGACCTATATCTGGGCCACGTACAAGCAAATCGGACTGTCGCCGACGCTTTATGCCCTGATGACCATGCTGATTCTCGTCACGCTCCTTCTCGTCTTGGCGTTCTGGAGCGTCAGCGATAGGCGCAACGAGCTGCCTACCGGTTAGGGAAGCTTACAGCTCGGGGCCCGAGCAAATCAGCCATGGCCCCAACCGCACGCTCGCCACTTCGCAATCGACTTCAGCGTTCCCGCGTTCGAGCACTGCAAAGTCCCCGTCACGCAGCGCCAGCAACGGGTGATGCCAGACACCACGCCGGAACGTCACGCCGCACGCGCCGTCGCCCTCGAACGCCGCCATCGTTCTGACATCTGGCTTCTCATCGCCGAGCGCGACCACCATTACGAAGCTCGTTCCGCCCAGTGGCAGGAACGTCTGGCTCCCAAACCGATGTCGCTCAAGCTCGTGCACCTCTATGGGTAAGCGCACCGCGCTCGCCTTGAACACGCTCAGCGAGGGCCGCCCTCCCTGAGCCAGCACATCCGGTTCCGGCATCTCCACGCGCAATGAGGTCCCGGCGTTGATGCGGCTACCCGTGCGCCCCAAGCTGGTCACCATATCACCGTAGGCCACGAACGTCTCTGCCGCCAGCGGCCGCAGCACAAGCCTGCGCTCGACCATCAGAAATTGACCCCCAGCCACTCGCGTACCTGCGCGTGCAGGTCGCCGGCGAAATCCGCTGGCGCCCCCTCGGCCGTGATCTGCCCCAGGCTCATCACGTAGATGTGGTCGGACATCGCCACCACCCGGCGCACGTTGTGGTCGACCAGCAGGATGCCCATGTCGGCCTTGGCGAACGCGTCGATCCACTGGAAAACCTCGCCGGCGACGCGCGGCGCCAGTCCGACGCTCGGCTCGTCGATCAGGCACACCTTGGGCTGCACCATGTAGGCCTTGGCGAACTCGAGCGACTTCTGTTGGCCGCCCGAAAGGTCGCCGGCCTGGGCCGCGAGCTTTTCTTCGAGAACGGGGAAGCGTTGGAGTGTGTCTGCGAAGCGCTGCTCGATGACCGCCCCGAACTGCTTGCGGCGACCTTCCAGCGGCAGCCGCAGGTTCTCGGCCACCGTTAGGTAAGGAAACAGGCTCGACTCCTGAGGGATGTACCAGAGCCCTTCATCGATCATCGTATGCGGCGCCTTTCCAGAAATGTCGCGGCCGGCCCAGGTGACCTTGCCCGATTTCGGGTGCAGGAAACCGCAAAGGGTCTTCATCAAAGTCGACTTGCCGGCGCCGTTCAGCCCGATCAGGCCGCTGATGTGGCCTGCGCGCACAGTCAGCGAGACATTGCGCAGCACGTCGATGTCGCCCATGTAGCCAGCGGTGACATTCTCCATCGCGAGCAGTGCGTCAGGCATGTTCGTGCCCCTCGAGCGCTTCCGTGCCAAGGTAGGCTTCCATGACGGCCGGGTCGTTGAGCACCTGCTCGGTTGGGCCGTCCGCCAGAACCTTGCCCGCATTCATGCAGACTGCGCGCGCGCACAGCTCGACCACCACCGGCATGTCGTGGCTGACCAGAATGAAGGTCTGGCCGCCGGCGCTGCGGCGTCTAATGAACGCCGCCATCGTCTCCTTCATCACGGGGTGCACAGCCGCGAACGGTTCATCGAGCAGCGCCAGGCGTGGCTGCACCATGAAACACGCGCCGAATTCGAGCAGTTTCTTCTGGCCACCCGACAACTGTCCACCGTCGAGATGCATCACATGGGTAAGCTGCAACTCCTCAAGCAACTCTATCGCGCGCGCCGTGGCCTTCGGCTCGTTGAGCCCCATGGCGAGCCCACAGACGATCAGGTTGTCGAGTGCGCTAACGCGGGTGAAGACCCGCGTCATCTGAAACATCCGCAGCACGCCCAGCCGCGTGAGTTTCGTTGGGGTCATCCCAAGCACGCTGTGGCCGTCCAGCAGCACCTGCCCCGCGTTCGCGGTCATGAGCCCCGAGAGCACGTTGAGCAAAGTGGTCTTGCCCGATCCGTTCGGGCCGATCAAGCCCACCAGTTCGCCTTGCTCCACGTCGAAACTGGCTTGGTTGACGGCGTGCAGCCCCCCGAAGAGCTTCTCGACGTCCTGTATCTGCAGCAGTGTCATTCCTCATCCTTGGCGACGGCCGGTGCCGGAGTCCGGCGACGCGCGACAGCCTGGCGCGCCAGCCCCCACAGACCCTCGCTGAAGAAGCGCGCGAACACGATTACCAAGAGCGCGAATACGATCATCTGGATATTGCCGACTTCGCGCAGCAATTCCGATCCCACATAGACCAGAACGGCGCCGATTAGCGGACCAACCAGCGTGCCCATGCCGCCGATTACAACCATCGCGATGACGATGCCGGTCTGCGAGAGCAGCCCGAGTTCCGGACTCACCAGTCGCGCAAAGCTGCCGTACAGTCCGCCGGCGAAGCCGCAGATCGCGCAACTGATCAGGAAAGCCAGCGTCTTGGTGCGCACGGTGTCGATGCCGCGGCTGGCCGCGCCGATTTCATCGTCCCGGATCGCCTGCAGGAAGCGGCCGGTGGGCGAGCGCAACAGCGCGAACACCAGCGCTGTGACGGCGGCGAGCGCCGCGAGAAACAGGTAGTAGTTGCCTACCCGGTTCTCCAGCATTCCCGGCACATTCAAGCCCTGATCCCCGCGCGTGAAGTTGATCGAGTTGTAGATCACGAGCCGAACGATCTCGGCAAAGGACAGCGTCGTGAGCGCCAGATAAGGTCCGGAGAGTCTCAACACGATGCGGCCCAGGACCAACCCGATCAATCCGGGCACGACTGCCGCCATCGGTAACCCGATCCACAGCGGCACTTTCCAGTGATACGCGAGCAGCGCTGTCGTGTAGCCGCCCAGCATCGCGAAGGCGGCAGGCGCCAGAGAGAACTGGCCGGTGTAGCCAGCCAACAGGTTCCAGCCGACCGAGAGCATAGCGAAATACATGCTTACGATCAGCACGCCGAGCCAGTACGGTGAAGACACCGTCAGCGGGACCAGCGCCAGCGCCGCCAGGAAGACGAGCGACAGGCGCATTTCCTGCGTCAGCTTGTTGCGCAGGAAGTTCGGATGTTGCGGGGAGTCCATGGCCTATACCTCCCGAGCGCGCTCGCCGAACAGCCCTTGCGGGCGGAACAACAGGACCAGGATCAGCAGCACCAGACCGAAAGTGTCGCGGTAGTCGTACGAGATGTAGACCGCGCCGAAGCTCTCGAGCACACCTAACGCAATTGCCGCGACGATGCTGCCAGGGATCGAGCCCATACCGCCGATTACCACGATCACGTACGATTTGACCGCCGGGAACACGCCGATGTCTGGCGAAGCGTTGATGATCGGCGCGAGCAGCGCGCCGGCCAATGCGGCGAGCACACCGGAGGTCATGAAGATGATGCTGCTCGCCCGCGCGGTGTCGATGCCGGCGATCGACGCGCCCAGCCGGTTTTGCGCCACCGCCTGAACCTGGCGTCCCCATAATGAGCGTTTGATGAACAGCGCCAGACCAATCAGGAGCACGATGGCCACGCCCGCTGTGATCAACTTCTGTCCGCTGGCCATGAAGGGTCCGATCGTCATGCGGGTCACGCTCGACAACGACGGACCGCGAATCGGATACGGCCCCACGACCTTGTCGACCAGGTTGATCAGCAGCAGGGACAGCCCGAAGGTGACCACCACCGCGTACTCATCCTTCATCAGGGCCCACGAGCCGTAACCTGCGTACAGCGGGCGCATCAACCAGCGCTCGGTGGCCCAACCGAGCAGCGCTCCAGCGGCCGCTGCCGCAGGCAGCGCGAGCCACGGCGATACGCCCAAGGCAAGCGACACCAGGGTGTAAGTGTAGGCACCGATCATGTAGAACTCGCCGTGCGCGAAGTTCACGATCTTCAAAATTCCGAAGATCATGGTCAGACCGACGGCCATCAGGG
The DNA here is from genome assembly GCA_019428955.1 of Burkholderiaceae bacterium. Lineage (GTDB taxonomy): Bacteria > Pseudomonadota > Gammaproteobacteria > Burkholderiales > Burkholderiaceae_E > JAGXFR01. Next base: position 3,569 of record JAHYJF010000165.1, on the reverse strand, counting down.
CGTAGTAAAGGCCGATGATCAGGCCGTTGACGAACAGGTCCAGAGCGAGCACTAGTATCTCCCAGCGCGCCGCGGGCGAGCCCGCGGCGCGATTCTTTCGGCGCTATGCGATTGGAGAAAGCCGTGCTATCACTTGGCCGGCTTGATCACCTTGTCAATCTGCAGCGGGTGCCCCGAGGTCTGGATCAACGCGGTTTTGCTGACCGGTTGGTTCACTTCGGTCAGCTGGTAGGTCACGAACGGGATTTCGACCCACTGCTGATACTTGTAGCCTGGTTCCTGCGAGAACGAGAACTTGCCGCGTACGCCCTCAAACTGCATAGCCTGCAGCGCCTTGATCATGGCCGCGCTGTCGGTGGACTTGGACTGTTCGATCGCACGCGCGATCAGCAGTATCGAATCGGCGGCCTGGAAGATCAGGCGATTCGGTTCGCTCTTGGACTGTTTCTGGTAGATGTCGGCGACTTCCTTTCCGAGTGGGGGAATCGGCATTGCCTGGTGGTACAGGCCGAATGCCAGCATGTACTTGCCCGCTTCCTTGACGTTCGACCAAAAGTCCGGATAGTCGGCAATCCCCGCGCCGTCGTAGAACGCCGTCTTCGCGCTGGGCGCTACGCCCTGTTCGTAGAGCTGGTTCATCAGGATGTAGGCGGCCGGCGGCAGCATGATGTTCACCACCAGATCAGGCGGGCTCGCCCGCAGCGGCAACACCGCCGGAGTGAAGTCCTTGCCGGCCCGATCGAGCGCGATGTACTTGTACTCGGTCTGGGGTGCGTTCTTCTGCAGGAACTCGCCGAGCAGCTTCGCTTGTCCGATGCCGTAGTCGGTGTTCTCGGCGAATGCAATCACGCTCTTGACCTTCAATGCGGCGATCGTCTCGGCCATTGCAGACGAGACGCGCGTGTTGTAGTTGCCGGGATTGAAAACGTTTGCATAGCCCTTCTTGCGGACGTCGTCGGACCAGCAATTGGTGTTGATGTACGGCGTCATGTAGCGGTGCGCCACTTCGACTTCGGCCAGGCAGACCGAACTCTGATGCCCGCCGGTCACGGCCACGACCTTGTCGCGCGTGATTAGTTTCTCGGTGGCCGCGCGGCCTTTCTCGGGAACGCCCTGGTTGTCCTCGTAGATAAGCTTGAGCGGGCGGCCGAGTACGCCGCCTTTGTCGTTGAGCATCTTGACGACAATCTCGACTCCGTCCTTGATCTGAACGCCCTGCACGACGGAGCCCGGTGGCGACTGCGCGATGCTAACGCCGATTAGAATGGGTTCGGCGGCATAGGCGACGACTGCAAAGGCGGCGGCCGATGCAGCGATTGCGAAGCGATGCAGATTTCTCATGAAATCCTCCTCCATGGGTTTATGGCCAGTAAGGCTTCTAGTCGTGCAGAGACGTTCAACACCCGCCAATCATCGCCGCGGCGACCGGCGATCTGTACACCGATCGGCAGACCGTTGTCCCCGTTTCCGCAGGGCATTGTCAGCGCCGGCATGCCGGTCAGGTTGAATGGCATGGTGAGCGAAGTGATCGCAGTGTGTAATGGGATTGTTCGATTGCCGAGCTTCGGTGCGCTCACGTTGGAGCGCGGCGGCTCGATGCGCAGAGTCGGGGTGAGCAGTACGTCCACACCGCGCGACGCCGTCTCAAACATCGCAGCCAATGCGGCGCGGCCGCGCTGCGCCCGCACATACCAGGTGGCCGGCAGGAATTGGCCCATTTCCAGGCGTACGCGCACATCGGCACCCAGCGTCTCGGGACGTTCGCAGAGGCGTTGCCAGTGGTGATCGGTCGCCTCGCTGCACAGGGTCACGAACTGCAGTGCGGCGCTGTTCTCGACTCCGGGGAATTCGATCTCGACCAGCTCGGCGCCATCGCCGCGCATCCGTTCAAGCACGGCGCTCACCGCGCGCGCCACGTCTGCCGACAGCGGGTCAAAGAAGTAGTTGAGCGGGATGCCCACGCGCAAGCCAGCCAACGACTCGCCGCTCACGGTGCTTGCATGTTGTCCTGCCATTATCGAGTACGCGAGTGCGGCGTCGGCCACGCTGGCGGCGATCGGGCCGATGTGATCGAGGCTCGCACCCAGCGTCTGCGCACCGTTGCGCGGAACCGCATCGAAGCTCGGCTTGAACCCGACCACTCCGCAACACGAAGCCGGTAGGCGGATTGACCCAGCGGTATCGGTTCCCAGCGCTAACCTGACGATACCGGCTGCGACAGCAGCGGCGGATCCGCCGCTGGAGCCTCCCGGAATGTACTCCGAGCCTCGCGGGTTGACGACCCAACCGTTGTGCGGGTTTTGGCTGGTGATGCCGTAGGCGAGTTCGTGCAGGTTGGTCGTGCCGATGACCAGAGCGCCGGCGTTGCGCAGCCGCGCCACGACTTCGGCGTCGTGAGTCGAGGGCTGCGGCATCGGTCCACCACTGCCGTCGGTCTGCGGAAAACCGGCCACCGCCATGAGATCCTTGATGGCGAGCGGGACGCCCATCAGTGGCATCGGTGCGCCCTCGCGCAGGCGGCGTGCGGCGGAGGCGGCGGACTCATCGAGCGTCTTCTCATCGGCGAGACTGATGAAGGCTCTCAGGTCGCTCTGCTGGCGCGCGGCGGCCAAGGCCGTCTTCGCGGACTCGGCAGCCCTCGCGGGTGCGGCACGCGCGGCGCGCGCGATGGCAGCGATGCCACCGCCATCGTCGTCATCGTGGGAAATCGGTATGCCGCCAGATGTGATGTCTGCATGCGGCTGCGTCAGGTAGCCGAGTTCCGGCTGTGGCCGCAATTCGTCTAAGACGCTCAGCTCGGGCAAATTGACCTCAAGCCGATCGAGCCATTCCTGATGCCGACCGGTATGCGGGTATCCGCCTATGCCAGCCATGCCGTCGACAGCGCGCGCGAAGCGCTCGAAGAGCTTGTCCATAGCTGGGAATCGTCCTCCGCAGGGTAAAGAAGGCGACCAAAATGCGACTCGCACGTTACAATGGTCGAACCGGTCAGACCAGTTGACATCTAGGCTAGCGAGGCAGGGTTCAGCTGTCAATTGGAATCATGAATACTGTAGCGAGCAAGTAGTCTGTCCGGTGTTGTAGCAAATGATCTGTCCGGTTTCAGACTTGTCCCCGGAGGGGGACAAGATGAAGCGGACAGAGTTGCTACGGGAGATCCGGAAGATGCGATTCGATGAGGCGTATGGGGGCTGGCAAGAAGGTCGTCTGAGGCAGTGCGAAGCGGCCAGCCTGCTGGGGTGTGTGAGAGGACGTTTCGGCGTTACCTGGTGCGCTACGACGAGGAGGGGCTGGCTGGGTTGATCGATCACCGGCTCGAACAGGTCTCGCAGCACAAGGCGCCGGTCGCGGAGTGTACATCGTCAGACTGGGCGCTGAGGGTTCAGGCAAAGCGTTTGAACGGTGGCGTCTGCAGAGTCGCTACACACTTCGCGACCTCTATCTAGCCCGCATATTTCATCACGTCGCTGACGACGCTGTTTTTGGTTCGAAGCGAGGTTTTTCTTGACTTGGGATCGGAGTTGATGAGGTTGTGGAAGGCGTTTGCGGGGATTTGCGCCGGCGCTGGA
>JAHYJF010000164.1 GCA_019428955.1 Burkholderiaceae bacterium | reverse complement strand
ACCGGCACCCCGTCGCCACGTGCCGAGGGCAACTGCGAGACCGGCACCGAGAAGACCCGGCCCGAACTCGAGATCGCGAACAGCTGGTCGGTGGTCATCACTTCGTAGGCGCCGTCGAAGGCGTCGCCGGCTTTGAAACCGAATTGCCCGCTATCGTGACCATGCCCCTGGCGGGCGCGCACCCAGCCGGTCTCCGACACCACCACCGTGACCGGCTCCTCGAGCACCCGCACTTCGGTACTGGTGCGCCGGGCTTCCTCGATCAGGGTGCGGCGCGGATCGCCGTAGAGCTTTACGTCGGCTTCGATCTCGCGAATAACCTGCCGGCGCATCACCGCCGGGCTGGCCAGCAAGGCCTCGAACCCCTGCTGCCGAGTGCGCAATTCCGCCAATTCACGCTCGATGCGCAAGGCCTCGAGGCGGGCCAGCTGGCGCAGCCGTATTTCGAGGATGTCATCGGCCTGGCGTTCGCTCAGATCAAAGCGCGCGATCAGCGCCGGCCCAGGTTCATCCGACTCGCGGATGATGGCGATCACTTCGTCGATGTTGAGCAATACCAGTTGCCGGCCTTCGAGCACGTGAATCCGCTCGCTGGTCTTGGCCAGGCGGTGACGGGTGCGTCGGGTCACGGTGTCGATGCGGAATTCGCCCCACTCGCGCAACATCTCGACCACGCCCTTCTGGCCCGGGCGGCCATCGCGCCCGACGCTGACCAGGTTCACCGAGACATTGCTCTCCAGGCTGGTATGGGCCAACAACGCGTCGCGCAGTTCGTCGACGGCGATCCGCGATGTCTTGGGCTCGAATACCAGCCGCACCCGGGCGTCCTTGCCGGACTCGTCGCGCACCGCGTCGAGCACGGCCAGCATCACCTGGCGCAGCTGCTGCTGTTCCGCGGTCAATGATTTCTTGCCGCTGCGCAGCTTGGGGTTGGTCAGCTCCTCGATCTCCTCGAGCACCTTCTGGGACGAGACGCCGTGAGGCAACTCGGTCACCACCAGCTGCCACTGGCCGCGCGCCAGTTCCTCCACCGCGAGGCGCGCGCGCACCTTGATACTGCCTCGCCCTCCCGCGTAGATCTCGCGCAATTCGCCCCGCGGACTGATGATCTGCCCGCCGCCCGGAAAATCCGGCCCCGGCAAATGAGCCATCACATCGTCAAGCCCGGCCTTCTGGTCGCGCAGCAGCGCCACCGCCGCGGCCGCGACCTCGCCCAGGTTGTGCGGCGGAATCTCGGTCGCCAGTCCGACAGCGATGCCCGATGCGCCGTTGAGCAACACCACTGGCAGGCGCGCCGGCAACTGCGTGGGCTCGCGGGTCGAGCCATCGTAGTTGGGCACCAGATCGACAGTGCCCTCGTCGATCTCGTCGAGCAGCAGTTGGGCGTAGCGGGTCAGGCGCGCTTCGGTGTAACGCATCGCCGCTGGCCCGTCGCCGTCGCGCGAACCGAAGTTGCCATGACCGTCAACCAGCGGATAGCGCAGCGTGAAATCCTGAGCCATCCGCACCAGCGCCTCGTAGGCCGCGACATCGCCATGGGGATGGAATTTGCCCAGGACATCGCCGACCACCCGCGCCGCCTTGACCGGTTTGGCGCTCGGCCCCAGTCCCATCTCGCTCATCGCGTAAAGGATTCGGCGTTGCACCGGCTTCTGGCCGTCGCAGACGTCGGGCAACGCGCGCCCCTTGACTACCGAGATGGCGTAGTCGAGATAGGCACGTTCGGCGAATTCGGCCAGCGCGATCGAATCGTCGTCATCGCCGCCGCCGCGCCCGCCCGCTGGCGGCGCCTGCGGCGGAAGCGCCGCCCCGGGCGCCTCCTCGAGTCCCTCGAACAGATCGCGCTCCGGCAGAATCGGCCGGCGGCGCCGCAGTCTCGGACTCATACGTCGACCTCGGCCTCGTTGCCGCGCCGTTCAATCCATGCGCGCCGGGCTGCCGCCTCGTTGCGGCCCATCAACATGGTGAAACACTCATCCGTCGCGCTGCGCTCGATGGTTCCGAATTCGACCGGCAACATCCGCCGGGTATCGGGATTCATGGTCGTATCCCACAACTGCTCGGCGTTCATCTCTCCCAAACCCTTGAAACGCGACAGCGTCCAGCTGCCTTCGCGCACGCCTTCCTTGCGCAGCCTGTCCTCGACGTGGCGCAACTCGCCGTCATCGAGGCAATAGAGCTTGCGCAGCGGCCGCTTGCCCTGAGCCGGCAGATCGACGCGGTAGAGCGGCGGCCGCGCGATGTAAAGGTGGCCCTGCTCGATCAGCCGCGGGAAATGGCGCAGGAAGAGCGTGAGCAGCAACACCTGGATGTGGGCGCCGTCGACGTCTGCATCGGAAAGGATGCAGATCCTGCCGTAGCGCAGCCCCGAAAGATCGGGCTGGTCGTCGCGGCCGTGGGGATCGACCCCGATCGCCACCGCGATATTGTGGATCTCGTTATTGGCGAACAGCCGATCGGGATCGACCTCCCAGCTGTTTAGCACCTTGCCACGCAGCGGCAGGATGGCCTGGAACTCCTTGTCCCGCCCCAGCTTGGCAGATCCGCCGGCGGAGTCGCCTTCGACCAGAAACAGCTCATTGTGGGCGAGATCGGACGATTCACAGTCGGTGAGCTTGCCGGGCAGCACCGCGACCCCGGAGCTCTTGCGCTTCTCCACCTTCTGGGTCGCGCGGCTGCGCGCCTGTGCCTGGCGGATGACCAACTCGGCGAGCCGCTTGCCGTGGTCGACGTTCTGGCTGAGCCACAATTCCAGCGGCGAGCGCACCAGCAATGACACCAGCCGCACTGCGTCACGCGAGTTGAGCCGCTCCTTTATCTGACCCTGGAATTGGGGATCGAGCACCCGCGTCGAGAGCACGAAACTGGTGTGCGCAAACACGTCCTCGGGCAGGAGCTTGACGCCCTTGGGCTGGAGCCCGTGAAGTTCAATGAACCCCTTCACCGCCAGGAACAAGCCGTCACGCAGGCCCGACTCGTGGGTACCGCCCGCTCTGGTCGGGATCAGGTTGACATAGGACTCGCGCACCGGCGCGCCGTTCTCAGTCCACGCCACCACCCAGGCCACGCCCTCGCCCTCGGCAAAAGTGTCATGACCCGGGCCGATTTCGTGCGCGCCCTCGAAAAACGGGATCAGCGGCTCGTCGGCCCCCTGCTGGGCAAGGCTCTCGGCCAAGTAGCCCCGCAGGCCTTCATCGTATTGCCACTCCTGGGTGCGCTCGGTCGCCTCATCCCTGAATGTCACCCGCAGGCCGGGCAGCAGCACCGCCTTCGAACGCAGCAAGTGGAGTAAGTCCGCGACCGGCAGGACCGCCGCATCAAAGTACTTGGGATTCGGCAGGAAGCGCACTCTGGTTCCGGTACGGCGTTCGCCGCGCCCGAGCGTCCGGGACGAAAGCGGTGACACCACCTCGCCGTCGGCAAACGAGATTTCGTGCGCCGCGCGGTCGCGCCAGACCGTGACCTCGAAGCGGCTCGAGAGCGCGTTGGTCACCGACACCCCGACGCCGTGGAGCCCGCCGGAAAAGCTGTAGGCCCCGCCGGCAGTCTTGTCGAACTTGCCGCCGGCATGGAGCCGCGTGAACACGATCTCCACCACCGGCAGCTTCTCTTCCGGATGCGGTCCGACCGGAATGCCGCGACCGTCGTCCTCGACTGCGACGCTGCCGTCGGCGTGCAGCGTCACCGCGATCAGCGAGCAATACCCCGCCAGAGCTTCGTCAGCCGCGTTGTCGAGCACCTCCTGGAACACGTGCAGAGTGTTCTCGGTGCGGGTGTACATCCCTGGGCGCTGGCGCACCGGCTCCAGTCCCTTGAGCACCCTGATCGATGATTCGGTGTATTCGCTTCTCTTGGTTGCCATGGTTCCCTGGGGCAATGGCTGCGCGCCCGGCCGTCATTCAGCAGGGCGAGCAAGTCCGATATTCTACGGGGGCTCAGATCCCGATCTGGGCACCGAGCTCGACCACCCGATTGGGCGGCAAGCCGAGGTAACGTGCCAGGCTGGTGTTGGAGCGCAGCATCCAGCCGAACAGCGACCGGCGCCACCCGAACAGGCCGCGGCGCGAGACCGACACTATGGTCGGTTTGCTGGCGAAGAACGAGGTCTCCTCGGGCTCGAAATGGACTCCGCGGCGCGCCACCAGTCGCAGCGCCTGCACCAGGTCGGGTTCCTCGCGGAAACCATAATGGAGGATGATCTCGACGATCCCATTGGCGTTCTTCGAGAGCTCGACACGCTCGTCATCAGCCACCACCGGCTGGTCATCGAACGAGACCGTGACAAAGGCCGTCAGTTCGTGCACCACCCGATTGTGCTTGAGATTGTGCAGGAAAGCGCTCGGGCAGCGCTTGGGGTTGGCGCCGAAGAAGATCGCCGACCCGGGCACCCTGGTAATTCCCGACAAGTCGATCGCACCCGATTCGACCCGCGCCGCGGGCGACGCCATCTTGCGGGCGCGCAGAATTTCGGTGCCGCGCCGCCAGGTCGACAACACCGTGAAGACGGCGATCGCCAGCGCGATCGGAAACCAGCCGCCACTGAGGAACTTCGAAGCATTGGCGGCGAAATACAGGGCCTCCACCGTTGCCGTCACCATGAACAGAGGCAACAGCCAGCGCAGAACATGCTGCCGAGCCAGCGGCAGCACAATCAACATGATCATGCTGCTGATCAGCAGGTCGCCCGCGACGGCGATGCCGTAGGCGGCCGCCAGTCCTTCCGAACTGCGAAAGCTCAGCACCAGCACCACCACGCCTACCATCAGGATCCAGTTGACCAGCGGGATGTAGATTTGTCCGCGCGCGGTATCCGAGGTGTGCAGGACGCGCAGGCGGGGCAGGAAATCGAGCCTTGACGCCTGCTGGGTGACCGAGAAAGCGCCGGAAATGGTCGCCTGCGAAGCGATGATCGTGGCGCAGGTTGCAAGCACGATCAACGGCAGCAACAAGGATTCCGGCGCCAGCAGGTAGAAGGGGTTGCGTGCTGCCTCGGGATGGCGCAGCAGCAATGCGCCCTGCCCCATGTAATTGACGATCAACGCCGGGAAGACGATCGTAAACCATGCCGTACGCACCGGCCCGGCACCGAAATGGCCCATGTCGGCATAAAGTGCCTCCGCGCCGGTCACGCACAGGAATACCGCGCCCGCGGCCGCGAATGCCCAACCCGGGTGCCAGATAATGAACGACAGCGCGTGCAGCGGGCTCAACGCCGCCAATACCCCGGGGGTCTGGGTTATGCTGACCGCGCCCATGGCAGCCAGCGCGGCGAACCACAGCACCATCACCGGTGCGAACAGCACGCCGACCCGACCGGTGCCGCGGCGCTGCACCAGGAACAGGCCGACCAGGATCACCAGGGCAATCGGTACGGTGTAATGGTCCAGCGCGTGCGACGCAACGCCGATCCCCTCGACCGCCGACAGGACCGAGATCGCCGGCGTAATCACGGCATCACCGTAAAAGAGCGAGGCGGCAAAAGCGCCCATCACCGTGATCAGCCACTTCAAACGCGGCCGGTTGCGCACGACCCCGAGCGCGAAGGAAAGCAGCGCCAGGACTCCGCCCTCGCCACGATGGTCAAAACGCAGCATTACCACCACGTACTTGACCGCCACGATGATCATGATCGACCAGAAGATCATCGACAGCGCCGCCAGGATGTTCTCCTCGTTCACCGGAATGGCAAACGCGCCGTCAAAAACCGCACGGAAGGCATACAGCGGACTGGTTCCGATGTCCCCGTATACGACCCCGAGGGCAGCGATAGTCAGTGCCGACCTGGAAGAATTCGAGGTGGACATGGCGCGCAAGTGTAGCAAGATGCGCGACAATGCGAGCACCATGAACGCATACAGCTTTGGCCTGGTCCTGACCGGCGTGGTACTCAACGCCATGGCACAGTCGCTTCTGAAGCTCGGCACCAATCGGGTTGGGGGCTTGTCTTTTTCGCTCGGGAACGCGCTCGATACCGCCACCAGAATACTATCGCAATGGCCATTCCTGCTCGGTTTCGCCGCCTACGGAATCAGCCTGGTGGTCTGGATCGCGGCCTTGACCAGGGTGCCGGTCACTGTGGCCTACCCGATGCTTTCGATCGGCTACGTAATCAATGCCCTGATCGCGCGTTACTGGCTGGGCGAAACGATGTCCCTGGGCGGCTGGAGCGGAATCGCCCTGATCGGGATCGGCGTATGGCTGATCGCCCGCCAGGCGGGATGAGTGCATTAAGGAAACCGAAATATTTCCCTGCGCCTAGGGGGTAATACTTATGACTTAGTGGCTCCTTATTCTTGGCGGACTGCTACACTTAAGCATAACCATGACGGGGCAGAGGTGATTGGCCGTCATATCCCCAATGAGGCGACAACTCGGACACGAACATGCGCATCCTCCTGGTCGAAGATGATTCGATGATTGGCAAAGCGGTTCAGCAGGGTCTTAAGGCTGCCGGGTTCACGGTTGATTGGACCCGCAGCGGGCAGACGATCCTGGCATCGCTGGCAGAGACTTCATACAACCTGGTGCTGCTCGACCTGGGACTGCCGGCAGTCAATGGCCTGGATCTTCTTAAGAATCTGCGCGCGAGCGGCAACCACATCCCGGTGATGATCGTCACCGCCCGCGATGCGGTACCTGACCGCATTGCCGGGCTCGACGCCGGGGCCGACGACTATGTCCTCAAGCCCTTCGATCTCGATGAACTGATCGCCCGCATCCGCTCGCTGTTGCGCCGTCACGCCGGCAGCGGCGCGCCAATTCTCGAATGCGGCGCACTGACGCTCGATCCCGCAGGTCATATCGTGCGTCTTCGCGGCGAGCCGGTCGATCTGTCGGCGCGCGAGTTCATGATTCTCGAAGCCCTGATGCGCAAGCCCGGCGCGGTGCTCTCAAGGATGGACCTGGAGGCGGCGGTCTACAGCGGCTCGACCAAGATCGAGAGCAACGTGATCGAGGTGCATCTGCACAATCTCCGGCGCAAGATTGGCGCCGACCTGGTGCGAAATATCCGCGGCGTCGGCTACCGTATAGCCGAAGGCTGAAATGCGCTCGATCCGGATCAGCCTGCTAGTCTGGCTGATCGCGTGGCAATTGCTGTCCACCTTACTCCTGGCGATGTCGACTTACGCGCATACGCTCGCGCGGATGAACGAATTGCACGACGCGGAGTTGCGCCAGGTCGCGCTCACCGCGATGCTGCACTTCGGATCGCAGACCGAGGCCGGGAGCGGCAACAGGTCGCAAGATCTGGCGCCGGCTGGCCTGACGCAGATGGTCCAGGTCTGGAACAAGGATGGGCAACTGATCAACAGTTCGGGCGGGAGCGTCGATCCGAGTTCATGGTTCACCCCCAAGACCGGCTACGACACGCGCGCAATTGGCGACCATCGCTGGCGGGTCTACACCTACGAGGGTAATGACGGCCTGCTGTTCCAGGCCGCCCAGGACCTGGAACAACGCGAGGAAATCGCTTTCGACATCGCCCTCAAGATGCTCATCCCCAGCGTCATGATCGTGCTGCTGATATCGGCCGTGCTCACCTACGCACTGAACCACAATCTGCGGCCGCTGGCGGCGACCTCGCAGGAAATCGAACGACGCAGCGCCACCTCCCTGGCGGCAATCGACGTCGCCGGCCTGCCCGAGGAAATACTGCCGCTGGTCGAATCGATCAATGCCCTGATGCAGCGACTCGACAAGGCGCTGGCCGCGCAGCGCCAATTCACTGCCGACGCCGCCCATGAGTTGCGCACCCCCTTGACCGCCCTGAGGCTGCAATTGCGACTGCTCGGCAGTGCCCACGACGAGGCCGAGCGCGAGGCGGCCATGGCCGACATGCGCGGTGGGATCGAGCGGGCGACGCGCCAGGTGGAGCAGTTGCTGGCGCTCTCGCGGCTTGATCCCGAGGCGGTCGTCAGCCA
>JAHYJF010000163.1 GCA_019428955.1 Burkholderiaceae bacterium | reverse complement strand
CACCGAAGCCTCGGTGGGCGTGAAAACACCGCCGTAAATGCCGCCCAGGATGATCACCGGCATCAGCAATGCCCAGCCGGCATCGCGCAGCGCGATCAACACCGAGGTGCGGCCATCGCCGTCGTTCTTTCCCAGGCCCTTGAAACGGCACCACAGGTGCACGAACAGCATCAGCGAGCCGCCGATCAGCAGCCCGGGAGCAAAACCGGCGACAAACAATTCACCGATCGAGACTTCGGCTGAGACCCCGTACAGGATCAGCGGAATCGATGGCGGGATGACCACGCCCAGCTCGGCCGAAGTGGCCTGGAGCGCAGCGGCGTAACCCACCGGGTAGCCGTGCTTGACCAGCGCCGGGATAAGGATCGCACCGATCGCGAACGTCGTCGCCACCGATGAGCCGGACACCGCGGCAAAAATCATGCAGGTGAGCACGGTAGTCATCGGCAGGCCGCCCTGCACGCCGCCAACCAGGGACTTGGCAAAGTTGACCAGGCGACGCGAGATGCCGCCGTGCTCCATCAGGTTGCCGGCCAGGATGAAAAACGGAATCGCCGCCAGCGGAAACCTGTCGATGGCGGAAAACATTTCCTTGGGAACCAGGATCAGCTTGCCGGGATCGAAGAGCGCGATGCTCACCACCGCCGAGCCGCCGATCGCCACGGCGATCGAGATGCTGAAGGCGAAACACACCAGCATCGTGACAAGCAGGGTCAGTGGCATGGAGGTGCTTCCGCTGCGCTCAGGTGATTGCTGCCCGGAACCATGCCGCTACTGCGCGCTGGCCAATTCATTGTTCTGGGGGTCGAAGTGGTGCGCGATCGTTGCCACGATAGCCAGCAGCGAGCCTACGGGGAGCGCGGCATAGGCCCAGCCCATCGACAGTTCCATGCTGGCAAATGTCTGGAAGCGAACCCGCCAGACCAGGTCGAATCCGTACCAGACGACCACCATGAAGAAGATCAGGTGCACGGAGGTTATTACGCCCCTGACGATGCGCTTCCAGGTGCCGCGGGAGAGCCGCTCCATCACGTCAACCGAAACCAGCGCTCCCTTGCGAACCGCGACCACCATGCCGAGCATCACCATCCAGATCAGCAACCGGCGCATCGATTCCTCGGTCCAGGTGCTCGGCTGTGAAAAGATGAAACGAGCGACCACCTGCCACAATCCAAGGCAGGCGATAAATGCCAGCAGTCCGCTGGCCAGCGCGTAGCACGTGGCGGTCACCCAGTGGTCGATGCGACGAATCAGGTTTTTCATGGCAGGTTCCCGCCGGCCCCAGGCGCCGTGGCAATGCTCCCGGACGGGCTGGTCGGACACCCGACCAACCCGTTCAGGACCTTACTTGACGGCTTGAATGGCCGCGATCTTGTCGGCCCCGAATTCGCGCGCAAAATCAGCGTACGCCGGTGCGACCGCCTTGCGGAAGCTCTCGCCATCGACCTTCCTGACCACCTGCATGCCTTCCTTCTCGAGCTGGGCAATGCCGGTGTCTTCGTCGTCATTGACCTTCTTGCGCTGGGCCGCTGCGCCTTTCCTGGCGGCTGCGGTGAACGCCTTCTGGTCGGCCGGAGAAAGCTTGTTCCAGACCTGGGGTGAAATGATCAGCGCCGCCGGGGAGTAAACGTGGCCGGTCAGCGACAAGTACTTCTGCACCTGCGAGAACTTCGAGGCGAGGATCACCGGAATCGGATTTTCCTGGCCGTCGACAGTGCCTTGCTGCAGGGCAGTGAACAGCTCCGGGAAGGCCATCGGCGTGGGCAGGATGCCAAAGGTCTTGTAGCCTTCCATGTGCACCTTGTTTTCCATGGTGCGCATCTTCAGGCCGGCGGCATCGCTCGCGAGCACGATCGGGCGCGTGTTGTTGGTCATGTGGCGGAAGCCGTTCTCGGTCCAGGCCAGGTTGATCAGGCCCTTGGCCGCCATCTTCTTCTGCAGGTCCTGGCCGATCGGGCCGTCCATGACCTTGCGGGCGTGGGCGTAATCACGGAACAGGAACGGAATATCGACGATCTTGACCTCGGGCACGAAATTGCCGAGCGGACCGGTAGAGGTATTGACCATGTCCTGGGTGCCGAGCTGCACCGCTTCGATCTGTTCGCGCTCGCCACCCAGCGCCGAAGAGGGGAACTGCTGGCACTTGTAACGGTTCTGCGTACCCTTCTCCATCTCGTCGCAGAACACGGTCGTGCCCACCCCGTAATGCGAGGTCGGCGAAGTGGCGTAACCGATCTTGATGATCGTCTGGGCGTGGGTCGGGCCAACTGCGGCGAGGATTGCGGCCAGTACCAGCGGTTTTATCAACGTCTTCATGAAACTGTCTCCTTGGTCAGGGGTACTGATGGGGTTGGCAAAAAAACAGGGGAATCAACTGCTCTTCAGGCCCAGCCGCGCGCGCGCTGCCGGGTGCGTTATGGCGGCGGGATTGTCCTGCACGTATTGCCGCAATACGGTTGCGAAGTCCTGATCGGCCCGCAGGCCAAGGCCAGCGGCGCGCCGGTTCTCGAATCGTGCCGGCCAGCCGGCGACGATGCGCCCAATGGCGGAATCTGGGTCGTGGCTGATCAGCGCGCGCACCTCCTCTCCAGCGAGCTCGCGCAGGGCGTCGAGCATCTCGCCTGCGCTCACCGTCAATGCCGGCAGGTTGATCGCGGTGCGTCCGCCGAAGGCATCGCGACTGGCCTCGGCCACGGCGACAATGCCGGCCACGGTATTGGCCGGCGACGAAAGCGCCACCATGGTGTCCAGCGCCACCGGGCAATTACTCGGCTGGCCGGCAAGCGGCTCGCGCAACATCCCGGAGAGAAAGCCGGAGGCCGCGCCGTTGGGGCTGCCGGGTCGCACCGACACGGTCATCAGGCGCGCTGCGCGGCCATCGATGAATCCCTTGCGGGTGTAGTCGGCGACCAGTTGCTCGCAGACGAACTTGTGCACGCCGTAGCTCGACTGCGGCGTAGGCAGGGTGTGATCCTTGACCACTGCGGGCAAGGGGATGGCGGGATCGTTGCCAAAGACCGCCACTGAGCTGGAGAAGAAGACGAGCGGCACGGCCCCGCCCGCCAGCGTCTGTGCGCGGCAGGCCTCGAGCAGCTTGCGGGTGGTGTCGAGGTTGGCGTGCAACCCGAGTTCAAAGTTGCTCTCGCACTCGGCCGACACCGCCGACGAGAGGTGGAACACCGCATCCCGGGGCTCGGCCATCAGGGTGGCGATGCTGGCCAGCAGGTCACCGGTGTGGGTGCGCACCCGCGGATCCTGCGACAACCCCGGGTCACGCTGGGGAGCAAGGTCGGTCAGCAGCAGTTGTGTGATCGTGCGTCCACCCAGTTGTCCGCGCTGCAGCAGTTCACGCGCCAGACGACTGCCGAGGAATCCGGCGCCACCGGTGATGAGAACTTTCATGCCGTGGTTTTCCTGGAAGCGAGGTAGCTGCGCAGCCATCCCAGGCCCGCGCTGGTGCCATTCCTGGGCCGGTATTCACACCCCACGAAACCCTCGTAGCCGAGGCTGTCGAGAAGGTCGAACAGGTAAGGGTATGAAACCTCTCCCTGGTCGGGCTCGTGGCGCTCCGGCACACCAGCGATCTGGATATGGCCGACGCCGGCGAAATGCTTTTTCAGGCGCATGGCCAGGTCACCTTCCATCACCTGGCAGTGGTAGAAGTCCATCTGCACCTTCGCGTTCGGCGCGCCGATCTCGGCGATCAGGTCGTGCGCCTGTTGCTGCCAATTGAGATAGAACCCGGGCATGTCACGGGTGTTGATGGGTTCGATCATCAACGTGATGCCGTGCTCGGCTACGGCGGCCGCGGCGGCGCGCAGGTTGGCGACGTAGGTGGCACGCAAGGTGGCAGCCGGGACATCGGGCGGAATCAGGCCGGCCATCACGTGCAGGCTCCGACAGCCGGTAGCGCACGCGTATTCCAGCGCGAGGCTGACGCCATCGGCAAACTCGCCCTCGCGCCCGGGATGACAGGCCATGCCGCGCTCCCCGGCAGCCCAGTCGCCAGGCGGCAGGTTGAATAGCGCCTGGGTCAGAGAGTGCTGCTTCAGTTGCGCGGCCAGTTCACTGGCCGGGTACTCGTAGGGGAAGAGGAATTCAACCGCGTTGAAGCCGTCGGCAGCGGCCGCGGCGAAACGCTCGAGGAATGGAACCTCGGTGTACATCATCGACAGGTTGGCGGCAAAGCGTGGCATGGTGGCAATTACCAGGGTGCGTTGAAGTGGGTGCGCAACTCGGCGATCTGCGCTTCACCCAAAGGAGTCGGGGCTGGCACGCAGAGCAGCCAGAGCCGGGCGGTTTCTTCCAGTTCTTCCAGCAGCGCCATCGCCGCCGAGGGCGAATCATGCCAGACGACGGGGCCAAGACGCTCGATCATCACGGCGCGCAAGGGAACTTTCGCTGCTTCGATCCACTGCGCCACCGCGTCGGCCACCGCCGGGTCGCCGGGGCGGCCGTACGCAGCCAGCGGAACGTGGCCGACCTTCATCACCTGGTAAGGCGTAAGCGGCGGAAGTATGTCGTTGGCACGCCAGACGCCGCGCAGGGTGAGCGCCACCAGGTGAGTCGCGTGGGTGTGCAACACGCAGTGGGCAGCGGGCGCGGCGTCATAGATGCGCCGGTGCAGTACCAACGTCTTGCTGGCCCGCGCCCCGCCGCGCTGGACGCCGGCGGCATCAATCCACGCGAGCTGCGTCGGGTCGAGGAATCCCAGGCAGGCATCGGTGGGTGTGATCAGGAAGCCACCTCCCTGGGCATCGTCCAGCCGCACGCTGATGTTGCCGGCGCTCGAGTGGACATAGCCGCGCTGGAACAAGGAGGCACCGACGCGCACGATCTCGGCGCGCAGCCGGTCCTGCTCGATAGGCCAGGCGTTCATCACAGTTCCACACCAGCCGCGCGCAGCGCCTGTGCGAAGAAGTCCGGTGCACCGAAATTTCCCGACTTCAGCGCCAGCAGCAGTGCGTCACCGCCAGCGGGCAGTCGCGCCTGAGTCCAGGGCACACCGGGACAGATCGGGGGCCCGATGCGCAACTGCTGCACTCCCAGCGCCTGCACTACCGCCCCCGAGGTTTCCCCTCCGGCCACGACCAGACGGCGCACTCCCGCGCGCACCAGTCCCGTGGCGATGGCCGCCAGCGCAAACTCGACCAGGGCGCCGGCGACTTCGACCCCCAGCGCCTGCTGGATTGCCTGCACCCGCGCCGGCTCGGCCGTCGCATAAACCAGCACCGGAGCGCTCGCCAGCGCTGCCAGCGCCTGCTCCAGGAGCTGCTCCACGCTTTTCTCGCCGTGGTGCAGCGCCAGCGGATCGAGGGCAATCGCGGGGCGACCCGACGCCAGCCAGCGCGCCACCTGCGCGTTGGTGGCCTCGGAACACGAGCCAGAGACAATCGCAGCGGGTCCGGCAACCGTTTCAAGCTGCGCCGCCGACGAGCTGGGCTGGAACCAGCCGCGACGCTGATAGGCGGGCGGCAGCCCGAGCGCCACGCCCGAACCGGCAGTGACCAGCGGCAGCTCGGCACAGGCTTCGGCCAGAGCCAGGAGATCGGCATTGTTCAGGGCGTCGGCCACCGCGACTTCCACGCCCTCGCCCTGAAGCTCGACGATGCGCGCGGCGGCATCTTCCCGGAGTACGTCGTAGCGCAGCAAGCCGACCTTGCCGCGGGTCTGCGACTGCAGCACCCGCACCAGGTTGGCGTCGGTCATGGGCGTCAACGGGTGGTGGCGCATCCCCGACTCACTCAGCAGCTCGTCACCGACGAAGAGGTAGCCGCGGAAAACCGTGCGGCCATTTTCCGGAAAGGCCGGGCAGGCGATGGTGAAACTGGTGGCGAGCGCCGCCATCAGCGCCTCGGTCACCGGACCGATATTGCCCGCGGGAGTCGAGTCGAAAGTCGAGCAGTACTTGAAATAGATCTGCCGGGCGCCGGCTGCCTGCAAGGCCCGGAGGGCCTCCAGGCTTTGTTCGACCGCGTCGGAGGCAGCGATGGTGCGGGTCTTGAGCGCGACGACCACGGCATCGGCCTCGGGCAGGCCGCCGTCGGGAACGCCCAGCACCTGCACGGTGTGCATCCCGGCACGCACCAGCATGCTGGCCACATCGGTGGCACCGGTGAAGTCATCGGCGATGACACCAAGGATCATGGCTTCTCCTGTGCGGCCACTGGCAGATCCAGTCCCGCGAGCGCCGCATAGTACTTGACCACTGACGAATCATCGGCGCCGCCCAGGCCCATCGCCGCAGTCGCGAGGTAGAGCTGGTGGGCCGCCGCCGCCAGCGGCAGGGGAAACTTCAGGTTGTGCGCCGCATCGAGCACGATGCCCAGATCCTTGACGAAGATATTGACCGTCGACAGCGGCCGATAGTCGCCTTCGAGGATGTGCGGCACGCGATTTTCAAACATCCAGCTCATGCCCGCGGAGTTGCAGATCACTTCGTAGAGCTGGGCCGGATCGGCGCCGGCGCGCATGCCGAGCGCCATCGCCTCGCAGGCCGCAGCGATATGGACGCCGGCGAGGTGCTGGTTGACCATCTTGACCGTGGAACCGATGCCCGCCTGATCACCCAGCCGATAGACCTTGCCGGCGAAGGCCTGCAGCATATCGGCGGCAGCGGCGAACCCCTCCGCCCGCCCCGAGGCCATGACCGTCATCTCGCCAGCGGCGGCCTTCTTTGCTCCGCCCGACACCGGGCCGTCGATCAGCCACAGGCCATGCTCAGCCAGACGTTGCTCCCACACCGGCGGCAGCGCCGGGTCTACGGTTGCCGAACACACCACCACCGAGCCCGCCGCGAGCCGCGTCGCGATGCCCTGCTCGCCAAACAGCACCTCCTCGGTTTGGGCAGCATTGAGCACCAGCACCAGCACGACCTCGCAGTGCACTGCCAGTTCCGCGGCGCTGGCCACGGCCTGACCGCCCGCATCCGCAAAGGCCTGGCGGGCCTCGGGGCGCGGGTCGCAACCCCAGGTCGTGACGCCGTTACGCAGGGCAGAGCAGGCCGCACCCATGCCCATCGATCCCAGACCAATCACGCCCAGTGTTTTTGGCATCACGTTTCTCGGTTTGTGGCAGCGGTGCGCTCTGGCGCCGACAACGTGCCATTGACAATTGGGGTCGAACTTTCGACCCGGCCGGCGGCATTGA
The DNA here is from genome assembly GCA_019428955.1 of Burkholderiaceae bacterium. Lineage (GTDB taxonomy): Bacteria > Pseudomonadota > Gammaproteobacteria > Burkholderiales > Burkholderiaceae_E > JAGXFR01. The sequence goes on along the minus strand of JAHYJF010000163.1, from coordinate 842 downwards.
CCATGTGGCGCGAAGCTGCGTCACGCGCCGCTTGCGGGTTGCCGCGCATCACTGCGGTCGCGATTGCCCGATGCTCGTCGCGGACCTGTTTCATGTACTCGCTGTCGCGCGCCTCTACGGTGCGCGTCACGGTCATCGCATCCCGCTGGTACTGTTCCAGGAAACCCAGCAGGCGCTCGTAATGGGGGTTGTCGCTGGCGCGCGCGATGCTGCGGTGGAACTCGAGATCGACCTCCACGCCTTCGGCTCCGAACGGCGGGCAAGCCTCGAACGCGGCCAGCGCCGCGCCGATCTCCCTGGCCTTATCGGAGGTCATGCGTTGCGCGGCCAACGCCGCGACGTCAGCCTCCAGGCCGCGGCGCACTTCGACAACCTGCAACACGCCAGCGAGCGAACCCAGAACCGAGCTGTCGAACGCCAACGGTCGCGCCTGGTGGCGTGGGGCGACAAATACCCCTGCCCCTTGCCGCGACACCAACAAGCCGATCGACTTGAGACGGCTGACCGCCTCGCGGACCACCGTTCGAGACACGCCGTACTGCTTCGCCAGGCTCTGCTCGGTGGGCAGGCGCTCGTCGGGCCCCAGCTCGCCAGTCTCGATCAGCTGGGTCAGCAACGCAGCCAGCTTGTCAGTCAGGCGCTCGGGAGCCGGCAGCATCTCGGTGGCTGGAAAATTCATATGGTTATCGTACAACTTCCGTTGGACAAAACCATTCCTGATTAGCAATGAACGTCAGCCACGCGAATCACGCGCAGGGGCTGTGGTGTTGTGCCGGCGGCGGCGATCAAGAGGCGCTGATGCAGGGAGCGCAGATCGAAGCGCCGGTTGAAACGATAGCAAA
>JAHYJF010000162.1 GCA_019428955.1 Burkholderiaceae bacterium | reverse complement strand
GGCGCGGCGCGCTTCCGTCCACGACGGCAAGCACCGCGCGCAGCGCGAGGCTTTGCATCGCCTCCCAGCGATTGAATGGGTCAGGATCGTTGCCGGCGAGAAATGACAACTGCTCATCGCTGTAGCCGGCCTCGACAATCACCGGCGCCGAAAAACCGCGCAGCAGCGATGGGACGCACCCGGGCGGAACAGCGGTGAATACGAAGCGCTGCTCGTCGGCGCGCAAATCGAGCACCATGGTGTGCGCGCCGCTCGCAGCTTTGCCGGGGCCAGTGACCGGACCCGCTGCTTCACCTGCGATCTTCAGCTCCACGTCGCGCCCCCGGGGGCCAACCAGTCCGAGAGCGAACGGGATGTGCAGAGGCAACTGCCCCTCGCCATTGCGCTGGCGCAGGGTGAGCGAGAATTCCTGGCGGGCGCTGTCGTAGGAACTTTGCGCCTCGATGACCGGCGTGCCCGGGCGGGAGTACCAGCGCGAAAACTGCTCGAGGTCACGGCCATTGGCGTCGGCGATCGCCGCGACGAAGTCATCGCAGGTCACGGCGTGGCCGTCGTGGCGCTCAAAATAGCATTCGATGCCCTTGCGAAAGCCCGCTACACCGACCAGGGTCTGGAGCATGCGCACCACCTCCGCCCCTTTCTCGTAGACGGTGGTGGTGTAGAAGTTGTTGATCTCGCGATAGCTGTCGGGCCGAATCGGATGCGCCATCGGTCCGGCATCTTCGGGGAACTGCGAGGCCCGCAGGGCGCGCACGTCGTCGATGCGCCCCACAGTGCGAGCGCTCGCCGCCGCGACCGGATCCGCGGTCTGCGCGGCGCGCATGTCGGCCGAGAACTCCTGGTCGCGAAAGACCGTCAGGCCTTCCTTGAGGGTGAGCTGGAACCAGTCGCGGCAGGTGACCCGGTTGCCGGTCCAGTTATGGAAATACTCATGGCCGACCACCGATTCGATGGCGCGAAAATCGCCGTCCGTGGCGAGGCGCTGGTTGGCGAACACGTACTTGCTGTTGAAGATGTTGAGGCCCTTGTTCTCCATCGCCCCCATGTTGAAATCGTCGGTCGCGACGATCATGAAGCGCTCGAGGTCGAGTTCCAGCCCGAAGCGCTGTTCGTCCCAGGAGATAGCCCGCACCAGGGATTCGAGCGCATGTGTGCTGCGCTCCTCGTTGCCGGGCTCGACCCAGGCCTGGAGCAGCGCTTCGCGCCCCGAGCGGGTAGTGATGCGCTGCTCGCGCACGGCGAGCTTGCCTGCGACCAGCGCGAACAGGTAGCTGGGTTTGGGAAAGGGGTCCTCCCATAGCGCCCAGTGCCAGCCGGGGCGCTCGCCGCCGCACTCGCCCTGGTCGATCAGGTTGCCGTTGGCCAGCAGCACCGGGCAGGACGCGCGCTCAGCGCGCATCAGGACCCGATAGCGCGCCATGACATCGGGGCGATCGGGAAAGAAGGTGATGCGCCGGAATCCCTGCGCCTCGCATTGGGTGAGGAAATTGCCGTGGGAGACGTACAAGCCATCGAGCGCGGTATTGAGTTCCGGAGAAATCTCGTTTACGACCGTGATCACCGCGCTCGGCGGGCAGTTGGCGATGGTCAGCCTGGTCTCCTCGAGTAGGTAGGCGTCGGCCGGCAGGACGCCGTCATCCAGGCGCAGTTCCACCAGTTTGAGCCCTTCCCCGTCGAGCACCAGCGCGCCGGTAGCTGCGCCATTGCGACGCACCTTGAGCGTCGCTTTGACGCGCGTGCAGGCGGCTTCCAGATCGAACTCCAGTTCGATGCTGTCGACCAGGAAATCAGGCTCCCGGTAGTCGCTTCTCTTGACGGTTATCGCGGTCTTGGTCCGCATCGTTGCACCTGCGCGAGGAAGTGGGCATTGTATGTTCTACGAGGGTAACAGGGGGATAGATCATGCGACGAAGACCTGCAGTTCCGGCGCTCCGCTGGACACACTCGGGCACGATGGTTCTGCTGGCTGCGGCTCTCTTGGCACTCGGCGGATGCGCTACCCAGGTTGTCAACGACGTGAGCGTTTATCACGAATGGCCGGTGGGTGTCGTCAAACCAGGCTACGTGCTGGTGCGCGAGTCGCACCAGCGTGACAGCTTGCGGCATGCGGCCTTCGAGCGGGTGGTGCGCGCCGAATTGAACCGCGCCGGGTTCAACGAATTGGCTAGTGGGCGTTTCGAAATCTCGTTTGACTTCGTGACCGGGCGGCTATTGCGCCGGGTATTCGAAGAGGCGCCGTTTGGCGGGGCGTATTTCTGGCGCTCCTACGGCGTTCCGATCTATCCGTGGCAACACGGCGGGGCCCTGGAGTTGTTTGACAGGCGCGCCCGGATGGTGCGCGATGAGCTGATCTACGAGCGGGCCCTGAGGCTGGAAATCAGGGATCGCGAGGCCAAGCCGCCGCGCCAGGTTTTCGAGGCCAGCGCGGTCAACGACGGCTCCGAAGAAGACGCGCTCGAGGGCCTGCGCTACCTGATGCAGGCGGTGCTGGCCGATTTTCCGGGGCCCAACGGCAAGATGCGCAGGATCGTCATCGAAGTGCCCCGCCCCGCTGATTGACGCCGCTATTTCTTGGTCACGCCGATCCACCAATCCGGCGTGACAGCGGCGAAGGCCCCGCTTTCGTGAAGGCGGTTGGCGGTTTCGAGTGCGGCCATGCCGGCGGCAGTGGCGACGACCCAGCGCAGTCCGGTGCCGTCCACCGGGCGTGTGACGCTCAGGCCAAATGGCGCGAGCAACTGGTTGGCAGCCTCGGCGGTGCTCGCCGTGCGCAGCGTCACTATGATTCCTCCCGGTAGTGCGCGCACTTCCGAGGCTGGTGCGCCGACGCCGCGAAATACTGGCGAGACGTTCGCGCCGGCCTTGCCTGCCGCGGTGGCGGAAGCCTCGGTCAACCGCGGGCGCCCGCGCGGCGCAGCGGTGCCCGGCTGGGTGAAGTCGGCGACCGCATCAGGATCGATCGCGAGGGGGCGACGGACCGCACCGTCATACCAATAGGCCTGGGCTGGCGCAACCGGCGCCGCCGCACCTGATTTCTTGGTTACTACCGGGCGCTGCGAGGGCTTGGCACTCTGGGCCTGTACCTCAAGGCCGCCTGATGCCAGCAGCACAACGATGGTCAATGGCAAGAGCATTTTCATCACCGTCCCCAGAAACGGATGTTCCAGCTCACCCAGGTGCCGTCGTCGTCGTTTTGCTCGTCGGTGACCCGCATGGTCCAGGAGCCGAGCGCGGCTTCTTCGAGATGGCGCACCGATCCGAAGGTCCAGCCCGTGCTGTAGCTGCCGCAGCTGTCGCTGCAGCCCCGCGAGTTGGCGAGAACGCTGGTCAGGCCGCTGGGACTGACCAGTTCGACCCTCAGGTCGCCGCTGTAGGGGTGAGTGGCGCTGAACTGCACCTCGACATACTCGATCTTGTTGATCGGGGTCGTGCAGGAAACGCCGTCCACGGTCACCGTATCCGTCCTCGGCGAGAGCACCCCGCCAGCGGTGGCGTCAGGCAGGGCGATGTTCACCACCCGTCCACCGGCGCCCAGGGGCTGGCAGGAGCGCAGCGTCGCGCTGGTTCCGACCGAAGTCCAGCTGGTGGCCAGCGCCACGGCGGCCTCGGCGTTGACTACTCCGAACGCGTAGCGCTCGTTGTAGTTGAGTCCGAAGTTGGTGCTCCAGCCCGGATCGGTCGGATCGTTGCGGCGCGCGCTGTGGGCCAGCACCAGGGGCACGTCCCGCCAGCTCAGGTTGGGATTGGCCGCGAGCATCAGCGCGACCACCCCCGCGACCATCGGGGTCGACGAGGACGTGCCGCTGAATTGGTGGGTGTAGCCGTTGTTGACCGCGGTGGTGGTTATGTATCCCAGTGGCTCCGTCTCGTTGCCGCTCGACGGTGCGCACAACAGCGTGTTGGCACCGGATTCGGCCCACCAGGGGGCGAGACCATGATTGTCGACCGCACAGACGACGTTGACGCCGCGATGGGTCAGGAATCCATCGAAGTTGGGGTTGTCAGATTGGCAGACGTGGTTGGCGTCCATGGAAAAGCAGCCGCCGTTGCCGGTGGCGAAGACGTAGATCGAGCCCTTGCCGCCGCGCCCGCTCGAGGTACCCAGGTCGATCGCATCGGCAAACGCCGCGTCGACCCGGTGCAGCACGCCATCGTCGGTTGAACCCCAACTGGCGCTGTAGATCGAATTGAGCTGCGAGTCGCGGGTCAGCGCGTTGGCGATGTTCGATACTCTCGGGTTGGTGAGCACATTGAAAGCCACGATGCCGGCGCGTGGCGCCGTCCCGGCCACCCCGACGGCGTTGCCGTCGTGCGCTGCCAGCACGCCCGCGACTTGCGTGCCGTGGTCGTCATCGATCTCGCACGGCAACGGAAAGCCGTAGCGATTACGGCCGTAGTCGTGACTGCCACCGGCCACCACGTTCGAGATGAGATCCTCATGGAATATCTCGAGGCCGTCATCGAGCAGCGCGACCCGCACGCCTGCGCCCTTGTTCATGCTCCAGGCCGGCAGCGCGCGGATATCCTCACCTGGCGTGCCGCCATCCTGGCCGGTATTTTGAAGATGCCACAGCGAGCTGAACAGCGGATCGGGCCCGATGCGCGGCAGGATGCTCCCCGGCATCGTGTACTGGTAGAAGCACGATGGATCATTGAGCTCCGTGCCGGGCGCAGGCGGTGCGCTGACGCCGCTGCCACCGCATGACGCGAGCAGTGTGGCGAGCGCCGCAGCCGGTGCCCAGATCAGCGGGCGCCACCGCCCTGTCTGGCAGTCTTTGGAGTACACGGTCATTGGCGGTAACTGGAGGACAACGGGGAGTCGTTGGCGAAAGTGTATCCCCACCGACGGGTAAACGCAGCCTTGGCGGGTCTCTAGCGCTGCCGCGGGTTGGCTGAGGCGCCAGCGCGGTCGCGCTGGAAAAGACCATGGCGCGGGTGTTAGCGGCGCCCTGCGGGCGGTTATCATGCCCCTCAGGCCATTGCATGGAGGGGTCATGCCCCGCATCACGAAGCAGCTGACCGAGTGCGAGCGGTGAGCCACCCAACCAGGAACGCGCCCGACCCCGGCCTGCCGCGGCACTTCCGCAGTTGCCTGGGAGCGTTCGCGACCGGCGTGACCATCGTCGCGACGTGCGCCGCCGAGGGCAGCGTAGCCGGACTGACGGTCAATAGTTTCAACTCGCTCTCGCTCGATCCTCCGCTCGTGCTCTGGAGCCTGCGAAGAGCGTCCGGGAACGCCGCGCTGTTTCGAGAAGCAAGCAACTTCTCGGTGAGCGTGCTGGCGGCCGGTCAACTCGGGCTCGCGCGGCATTTCGCGCTCTCGGCGCCCGAGCGGTTTGCCGGGGTGGCGCATCATGAGGGACTGGGCGGCTGCCCGCTGGTGGACGCGGCGATCGCCTGGTTCGAGTGCGAGACGGTCAGCGTCCAGGAGCTTGGCGACCACCTGCTGTTCATCGGCCGGGTACTGCGGTGCGCGCGCGTGCCGGGCGTGCCGCTGGTATTTCACCAGGGCGATTTCGGGCAGACTACGGCACTCGACGCCGATTCCTGAGTCCAGCCCACCCGGGGGCGACACGCGCGGCCCAAGAACACGATTTTGCCGAGGATAACCAGCCGATGTACATGCCGGCGCATTTCACCTGCCAGGACCCGGGCGAGGTCCGTGAACTGATCGATCGTTATCCCTTCGCGACGCTGGTAAGCAGCACCGCCGAAGCCCCCATGGTCACCCACCTGCCGCTGACGGCCCGGCAAGACGACGGCACTTTGGTGCTCAGCGGTCACGTGGCCCGCGCCAACCCACACTGGCAAATGCTGCCCGCAGCCTCGAGCGTGGCCATCTTTCACGGGCCGCATGGCTATATCTCGCCAGCGTGGTATCCCTCGCCCGGCCTGGTGCCAACCTGGAACTACGCTGCCGTCCATTGCTACGGGGCGGTGACCCTGATCGAGGATCGCGCCGCGGCCCGCGCCCTGCTCGAGAAGCTGGTGGCGCATTTCGAATCGCCCCGGCACCAGCCCTGGGAGATGCGGCTCGAACCGGCGACGCTCGACGCGCTGCTCGGCGCCATCGTGGCCTTCGAGATGCGGGTCGAGCGGGTCGAGGCCAAGTTCAAGCTGGGCCAGAATCGGGCCGCCCAGGATCGCCAGGGTGCGATCGCCGGACTCGGCGCGCAAGGCGGGGAGCCGGAACTGATCGCGTTGATGCGCCGCTTCGCCGGGTGAACCTGGGCGCGACCGACTAGCTCAGCAGTTCGGCGACAGACGCTGCCACCACCTTGGTGGCGCGGCGCAGATCCTCGAGCACGAGATTCTCGTCGGCGCTCTTGGCGTTGGCCTCGGCCAGGGTGCGCGGCCCGGCGCCATAGACCACCACCGGGCAGCCATGGGCGGCGTAGTGGCGCGCGTCGGTGTAGAGCGGCACGCCGGCGGCGGGAATTGGCTCGCCGAAGATCCGCTGACCATGGCTCTGAAGTGCTGCGACCAGGCGTTCCTGTCCCGGCAGCGGCCGCAACGCCGCGGCGCGCAGCACGCTCCTGGTGGCGACGCTGATTCCGGGCCGATTCGCGCTCGCCGCGTCGATCACGCGGCGCAACCCGGCTTCAACGCGAACCGGGTCTTCCTCGGGAATAAGGCGCCGATCGAGCCGGAATCTTACGAGATCGGGAACGACGTTGGTGTTGGTTCCGCCGGCAATCGTGCCGACGATCATGGTGGGTGATTCAATTCCGGGGAACTGCGAGACTTGCGTCGCGAATCCCGGCACCAGCCCGTAGAGGGCGTCGAGGATCGCGACCGCGGCGTGGAGCGCGTCGGCCCCAAGCTGAGGCATGGCGCCGTGGGCCGAGCGCCCGCGCACGCTCACCTCGAGTTGCAGGCAGCCATTGTGGGCGGTGACGATCTGGTAGGAGAAACCGGCGGCGATCGCCAGATCAGGCTTGCTCAGGGCGTTCTCGAGCAGCCACCCGACCCCGGTATTGCCACCGAACTCTTCGTCGTAGGTGAAGTGCAGTTCAACAGCTCCGTCGAGCTGCGCGCCCTGCGTCGCGCACTGGCGCAATGCCGCCAGCGCGAAAGCATAGGTCGCGATGTCGGACTTCGACACCGCCACGCCGCGCCCATACATCCGGCCATCCGCGACCACCCCTTCGTATGGTGGCCGGGTCCAGCCCGCGCCCGGCGGGACCACGTCGCCGTGGGCGGCGAGTGCGATGGTGGGGCCGCGGCCAGAGCCGAAGCGCTCGCGCACGATCAGGTTGGTGGCGCTGATCATGCCGTTCTCGCGGACGACCGCGGTGGGCACCGCGTGTCGTTCAACCGCAAAGCCCAGCGCGGCGAGCAGATCGGCCGTGCCCTGCGCCGCCGGGTCGTTGTCGCCGGGCGGCATGTCGGTGGGCAGGCGCACCGCCTCGCGCAGGAAAGCGACCTGCGCGTTGTGGTTGGCGTCGATCCACCGGTCGATGAATGCGGGGTCCTGACCGGTCGGGGGGAGGGGTGCGTTGGGCATGGGCTGATTGTACGTAGTCGATTCCCCGCTTCACAGCGTGCCCGACGCAGTGGTGCGACAATCTATCCCGTCGGAAATGCCGCGCGCGAGGGCGCTAGGTACTACCTCGGCCAGGAGGCAACATGACGATTTTCTATTGCGATTTCGACAGCCGTTTCGGTCGGATTCGGCTGACTGGCGATGGCACGGCGCTGACCGGGCTGTATTTCAAGGGGCAACAAAAGCACGAGCCGAGCGCCGCCCGCGACTGGGTCAAGGACGCTGCGGTCGCGCCGTTTCCACTGGTGCGCGAACAGTTCGGGCGCTACGAGCGCGGTGAACTGCCGGACTTCGACGTGCCTTTGCGCATGGATGGGACAGCATTCAGGCGCTCGGTGTGGCAGGCGCTGCGGGCTATCCCTTGCGGGAGCACGGTGAGCTACGGCGAGCTGGCCAGCTCGCTGGGCATGCCCAAGGCCGCGCGGGCGGTCGCCGGCGCAGTGGCCCGTAA
>JAHYJF010000161.1 GCA_019428955.1 Burkholderiaceae bacterium | reverse complement strand
CTACTCCAACGACGAGACCCCGTTCACCTATCAGGTCTACGAACCGCCCTACCAGTACCACTATCTCAAGCGGCCTTATGAGCTGATTGGGCGCTCGGCGGTGGATGTGGCCAAGCCCGTCTACCGCGACCGCAACGGCAGTGAACTGCCCGCCGATGCGCCCGGCGAGGCGATCGCCGAGACCGAGTTCATCATCCGGATTCGGCCGGGGGTGCTTTATGCCCCACACCCCGCCTTTGCCGCTGATCCCGGCGGCAAGTACTACTACCACGCGCTACGGCCTGAAGACCTGGCCGAGCGCTACAAGGTTACCGATTTTGAGCACACCGGCACCCGGGAGTTGACGGCCGACGATTTCGTTTACTCGATCCGCCGACTGGCGACGCCGCGAATCAAGTCGCCGGCCTTCTCGACCATGTCCGAACACATCGTCGGGTTGGCCGAATACGGCAAGCAAATCGTCCAGGCCGATCGTGAACTGCGCCGCGATCTGGCGCCAACTGACCGCGACCTGCCATTCCTGGACTTCCGCCAGTACTCATTCCCGGGAGCCGAGGCGATCGACCGGCACACCCTGCGCATTCGCGTCATGGGCAAGTATCCGCAGTTCAAGTACTGGCTGGCGATGACCTTCTTCGCGCCCATTCCCTGGGAAGCCGAGAAGTTCTATGCCCAGCCGGGAATGGCCGCCAAGAACCTGACGCTCAATTACTGGCCGGTCGGAACCGGCCCATACATGGTCACCGAGTATCTCGAGAACCGCCGCCACGTGCTGGCCCGCAATCCCAACTTCCATGGCGAGTCCTATCCGTGCGAAGGGGCCCCAGGGGACCGCGAACTTGGTTACCTCGAGGACTGCGGCAAGCCGTTGCCTTTCGTCGACAAGGTTGTTTTCGACCTCGAGAAGGAGTCCGTGCCACTTCAGGCGAAGTTCCTTCAAGGTTACTACGACTCGCCGGCCATCGAGCGTCTCGACTATGGCACCGGCCTGATCGTGGCGATGGGCGACGACAAGAAGACCGAAAAGGAGTATCGCGACAAGGGCATCAAGTTGCCCACCACCATCGAGGCCAACAGCTGGTACATCGCCTTCAACTGGGCGGACCCGGTGGTTGGGAATAGCGTTACGCCCGAGCGCCAGGAGCGCAATCGGAAGTTGCGCCAGGCCCTGTCGATCGCGATCAACTGGGAAGAGCATATTGCCATCTTTGAGCGCGGCCAGGGCGCCGCAGCGCATGGTGCAGTGCCGCCATCGCTCTTTGGCTACCGCGAGGACGGGCCGGCGGGGTTCAATCCCGTGGTCTACCGGCGCGGCCCCGATGGCAAGCCGGTGCGCCGCACGATTGTCGAGGCCAAGGCGCTGCTGGCGCAGGCCGGTTACCCCGACGGCCGCGACGCGGTTACCGGCAAGCCGCTGGTGCTGAACTTCGACTACCAGAACACTGGTCCCGGGAGCAAGGCGGTGCTCGACTGGTACGTCAAGCAGTTCGCCAAGATCGGGGTCCAGATGGAAGTCAGGGCCACCGACTACAACCGCTTCCAGGACAAGATCAATTCGGGCAGCGCGCAGATCTTCTTCTGGGGTTGGCTCGCCGACTACCCGGACGCCGAGAACTTCCTGTTCCTGTTCTACGGGCCCAACGCGAAGGTGCGCACCAAAGGCAACGGGGAGAACAGTTCGAACTACCAGAGTGCGGAATACGACCGGCTTTACGACCGGATGAAATTCCTCGAGGATGGCCCCGAGAAGCAGCACCTGATCGACCAGATGATCGTCATCCTGCAGCGCGACGCGGCCTGGAGCTTCGGCTACTTCCCGACTTCGGCCGCCGCCTATCACCAGTGGGTCCGGAACGGCAAGCCGACCCAGATCATTCGAAACCACATCGCCTACCTGCGGGTTGATCCGCAGCTGCGCACCAAACTGATAGCGCAGTGGAACAAGCCGGTGTGGTGGCCAATGCCGCTGCTGTTGCTGGCGTTGTTCGCCGCAGTGGTGCCGGCATGGTTCGTCTGGCGCCGGCGCGAGCGTGAGACCGCGGCGCGCACCCTGGCGCCGAGCCGAGAGGCGTCATGATCAACTACATCGTGCGCCGGATCGGCTACGGCTTCCTGATCCTGGTGGGCGTGAACCTGTTCACCTTCGTGCTCTTCTTCACGGTCAATACGCCCGATGACATGGCCCGCATGAACATCGGCGGCAAGCGGGTCTCGCAGGACGCGATCGAGAAGTGGAAGGTCGAGCGCGGCTACGACAAGCCGCTGCTGTGGAACTCGGCTGCTCCCGGTCTGGACAAGGCGACGAACACCATCTTCTTCGAGCGCTCGGCGCAACTTTTCGTGCTCGACTTCGGACCGTCGGACACGGGGCGTGACATCGGCTACGAGTTGCGACAGCGCGTCGGGCCGTCGATCGCGGTGGCGGCGCCGACCTTTGTGCTCGGACTGTTCGTGGTGATCGTCTACGCGCTGGTGATGGTGTTCTTTCGCAGTACCTACCTTGAGTTCTGGGGGGTGGCGCTGGCGGTCTTCATGATGTCGGTTTCGGCGCTGTTCTACATAATTCTCGGCCAGTTCCTGTTCAGCAAGATGCTCAAGCTGGTGCCGATATCGGGCTTTGCCGGTGGCTGGAACCTGGTGATCTTCATCACGCTGCCGGTGCTGATCGGGGTGGTTTCGCGGCTGGGTTCGGACGCGCTCTTCTACCGCACCATGTTCCTCGAGGAAATCGGCAAGGACTATGTCCGCACGGCCCGCGCCAAGGGGCTCTCGGAACCGGCCGTGCTCTTTGGCCACGTATTGCGCAACGCGCTGCTGCCGATTCTGACCAGCACCGTGGCGGTGCTGCCGCTGCTGTTCATGGGCGCCCTGATCATGGAGTCATTCTTCGGCATCCCGGGCCTGGGCAGCTACACCATCGACGCGATCAACGGCCAGGATTTCGCCGTGGTCCGCTCGATGGTGTTCGTCGGCTCAGCGCTCTACATCGTCGGGCTGATCCTGACCGACATCTCCTACACCATTGCCGATCCCCGGATCCGGTTGAGCTAGGAGAAAGACATGCCCAAGATCGTCTTCCTGGCCACCGACATCGCGCTCTACGTGCTCCTGATCGCGCTCGGGCTTTACGTCAGGCACGTGTGGCGCACGCCCACGCTGCGCCAGACCTGGCGCAGCGTCCTGCATGACCCGGTGGCAATGTCGGCTGGGGTGGTGCTGGCGCTGTTCCTGGTGGTGGCCGGACTCGACTCGCTGCATTACCGCCCGTTGTTGCCGCCGGTGTCAGGCGAGAAGGCCGATGCGGCGCCGGCCTACGCCACCAACACGCTCTCGGTGCTCGATGCGGTGCTGGCCGGCCCCCGGGAGGCCCGGGAGAAAACTTACTCGATACCACTGGGAACCCACCAGTATTCCAAGGAATCGATGCTCATCGACGGGCGCACGGTGCGGGAGTATCCGCGGCTGCAATTCGGTGGAGCCCACCTCAAGGACACCGCACGTGAGTGGGCTGCCGATATTGCGCAGCGCTCGGCCGTTGGCCTGTTGGCCGGTGGCGCGGCAGCACTGCTGCTGTGGTTGCTGGTTGCAGCGCTCAGGGCACGGTCAGTGGCACCGGCCGCGGTCCGCGCGGCACTCGGCGAGATCTGGCAGTGGCACACCGCGGTACCGTGGCGCTCTATTCTGTTGACCGGAACAGTGCTGGCGCTGCTGCTCGGGTGGGTGGCGGCACTGTGGCCGTTCTATCACGTCATGGGTACCGACCAGACCGGCAACGACGTGCTCTACCAGGCCATCAAGTCGATCCGGACCGCAGTTGTGATCGGTTCGCTGGCGACGATCGCGACCCTGCCATTGGCGATTGTGTTCGGCATCCTCGCGGGCTATTTCAAGGGCCGCGTCGACGATGCCATCCAGTATCTTTACACCGTGATGTCGTCGATCCCGTCGGTGTTGCTGATCGCCGCCTTCGTGCTGATGATCCAGGTGTTCATCGACAAGAATCCACAACTCTTCGAGACCGGACTGGAGCGCGCCGACCTGCGCCTGTTCCTGCTCTCTGGCATCCTTGGTCTGACGGGGTGGGCCAGTCTCGCCCGGATGCTGCGGGCCGAAACCCTCAAGCTCTCGGAACTGGAATATGTCCAGGCGGCGCGGGCATTTGGCGTTCCCGACAGCGGCATCATGCGCCGCCACATCCTGCCCAATGTCACCCATATCGTGCTGATCGTGGCGGTGCTCGACTTCTCCGGGCTGGTGCTCTACGAGGCAGTGCTGTCGTACGTCGGGGTCGGCGTCGACCCGACCACCAACAGCTTCGGGACCATGATCAACACCGCCCGCAACGAGATGTCGCGCGACCCGGTGGTGTGGTGGAACCTGCTGGCCGCGTTCGCCTTCATGGTCACGCTGGTGCTGGCGATGCAGTTCTTTGCCAGCGCCGTGCGGGAAGCATTCGATCCGCGCGCCAGTGCCTTCCGGATCCGTAGGTCGCGGCCGATTGGCGGCAACGGTGGTGGCGAATCGGCTCCGGTCGGTGCGCCCGAGTCGCCGGCAAGCGGCGGGGTGGGGCGATGATCAGGATCGAAGACCTCAACACCGTGATCGACACCGAGCGCGGCGAAATCCGGCCGGTCGAAGGGGTGACGCTGACAATCGAGGCCGGCGAGACCTTCGCGCTGGTGGGCGAATCGGGCTGCGGCAAGTCGGTGACTGCGCTCACGCTGATGCGCCTGCTGCCCGACAGCGGCAGGGTCAGCGGGGGGCGGGTGGTGCTCGATGGCCAGGACCTGCTGCAGTTGCCGGAGACCGCGATGCGCGACGTTCGCGGCAGCCGCATCGGGATCATCTTCCAGGAGCCGGCCACTAGCCTGAATCCGGTGATGACGGTGGGCCGCCAGATCATGGAAGTGATCGAACGCCACACCGAGTTGCGCGGCGCGGCAGCGCTGGAGCGCACCGTCGAATGGCTGGAGCGGGTCGGCATCCCCGAGCCCAGGCGCCGGGTAAACGACTACCCGTTCCAGATGTCGGGGGGGCAGAAGCAGCGCGTGATGATCGCCATCGCGCTGGCCGCCGAACCTGACCTGCTGATCGCCGACGAGCCCACCACCGCGCTCGATGTGACGATCCAGGCCCAGATCCTCGACCTGCTGCTGGAACTCCAGGCCAGTCACAAGATGGCCTTGCTGCTCATTACCCACGATCTGGCGATCGTTGCCAGGATGGCGCATCGGGTCGCGCTGATGTATGCCGGACAGGTAGTCGAAGTGGCCGCGGCCAAGGATTTCTTCGAGCGCCCGTTCCATCCCTACGCCGCCAATCTGTTCGCGGCGTTGCCGGGCAGCGCCAAGCGCGGCCAGCGCCTGGCGTCGATCCTCGGGTCGGTTCCGCAGCTGCTTGGCGACTTCAAGGGTTGCCGTTTTGCCGACCGTTGCGCCGATGTGATGGCGCAATGCCGCGCCAGCACCCCGGAGCTGATCGCCGCTGCTGCGACTCATTCAGTGCGCTGTTATCTCTACGACGGCAGCGACGCAACCCCCCGGGCAAGCCGCGCGGTCGCGAGCGCCGCGGTGGCGGCTCGCGAGGAGCGTGAGCGCGAGGTGGTGCTCGCCGTGCGCGACTATCGCGTCTGGTTCCCGATCCGCAAGGGCCTGTTTCAGCGCACCGTGGGCCATGTCAAGGCGGTCGACGGAGTCAACTTCGAGGTCCGGGCAGGCCGCACGCTGGCGCTGGTGGGCGAATCCGGCAGCGGCAAGACCACGGTCGCCAAGGCCGTGTTGCAACTTCTGCGCGGCGTGGCCGAGATCGGCGGCTCGGCGCAGTTGCACGGCAAGAACCTCGCGGACCTTCGCGGCGCCGAGTTGCGCTCCGCTCGCGCCGGCGCCCAGATCGTCTTCCAGGATCCGTTTGCCTCGCTCAACCCGCGTATGCGGGTGCAGGAAATCCTCGAGGAGGGGGTGGCCTCGCTTTGTCCCGACGTCTCGGGCCCGGAGCGCAGCAAGCGGGTCGGAAAACTGCTCGACAAGGTCGGAATCCACCGTGACGCACTGGCGCGCTATCCCCACGAGTTTTCAGGGGGTCAGCGCCAGCGCCTGGCAATCGCGCGGGCACTGGCGGTCGAGCCGCGGCTGATCGTCGCCGACGAACCGACCTCGGCACTGGACGTCTCGGTGCAGGCCCAGATCCTCAACCTGCTGCTCGAGTTGCAGGATGAGTTGGGCGTGGCCTACCTGTTCATCACCCATAACTTCGGGGTGGTCGAGTACCTGGCCCACGATATTGCCGTCATGAAGGATGGCCTGATCGTCGAGGCCGGATCAGCCGAGCGGCTACTCGGCCAACCGCAGCATGCCTATACCAAGGCGCTGCTCGAGGCTGTGCCCCGACTGGCGAATTGAAGCCGCGCCAGCCGGCCACGTCAGAGCTCTCGGTTATCATTGGGATGGTCTCGCACCACGTCCCGGAGAACAAATCAAATAATGAAGAGTCATGTGTTTCATCGTGACGCCCGCGCCAGCTATCCCGTGGCGATCGCCGGCGATGGTCCGTTCCTGATCGGATCCGATGGCCGGCGCTACCTCGACGCCAGTGGCGGCGCGGCAGTTTCATGTCTCGGTCACAGCCATCCCCGGGTGATCGAGGCGATCCAGCGCCAGGCCAGCAAACTCGCCTACGCCCATACCTCCTTCTTCACTACCAAGCCGATGGAGGAACTCGCCGACTACCTGGTCGCGGCCGCGCCGGCTGGCCTGGAGCGGGTCTACTTCGTTTCGGGCGGCTCGGAAGCCGTCGAGACCGCGCTCAAGATGGGGCGCCAGTACTTCCTCGAGAAGGGCGAACGGCAGCGCGAGCACTTCATCGCTCGCCGCCAGAGCTACCACGGCAATACGCTCGGCGCCCTGGCCGTTGGCGGGAACGCCTGGCGACGCGCCCAGTTTCAGCCGATGTTGATGGACGTGACCCACGTTTCACCGTGCTATCCATACCGCGACCAACGTCCTGACGAGACGCTCGAAGCCTACGGGCAGAGACTCGGCGACGAGCTCGAGGAAGCGATCCTGCGGCTTGGCCCGAACACCGTGATCGGCTTCGTCGCCGAGCCGGTGGTGGGAGCGACGATGGGCGCGGTCGCGCCGGTACCGGGGTACTTCCGGCGCATTCGCGAGATCTGCGACCGTCATGGCATCCTGATGATTCTCGACGAGGTGATGTGCGGCATGGGCCGCACCGGCACCTTGTTCGCGTGCGAGCAGGAAGGCGTGGTCCCCGACTTGCTGACCATCGCCAAGGGCCTGGGCGCCGGCTATCAGCCGATCGGCGCGGTGATGGTCGGAAAGCACATCTTCGAGGCGATCCGTGACGGTTCGGGCTTCTTCCAGCACGGCCACACCTATCTCGGACACGCCATTGGCTGCGCGGCAGCGCTCGCGGTCCAGCACACCATCCGTGACGACGATCTGCTGGAGAATGTCCGGGTGCGCGGCGCCGGGCTGCGTCAGGAACTGGAACAGCGCTTCGCCGACCATCCCCATGTCGGCGATATCCGCGGCCGCGGCTTGTTCATCGGTGTCGAACTGGTGCTCGATCGCGCGACCAAGCAGCCGTTCGATCCCGCCGCCAGGCTGCATGCCGCCATCAAGCGCCACGCGATGTCGCGCGGCATGTTGTGCTACCCGATGGGTGGCACGATCGACGGCCGCCAGGGCGACCATGTGTTGCTGGCGCCGCCCTTTATCATCGACGAAGGCCACGGCCAGATGATCGCCGAGGTGCTCGATGCCGCGATCGACGCCGCCATTCACGGAATCGACCAGCGTTTCCGGGAGCGCAGCACTGCCCGGGACTGAATTTCCACGACCTGCCAGCCCCGGTGACGGAATCGGTAGACGTAGCGGACTTAAAATTCGCGGCCGAAAGGCGTGCCGGTTCGAGTCCGGCCCGGGGCACCAATGACCCGCCGCCCACTTGGGTTGCGGGCATCGTGCTTGGCTAGACCAC
>JAHYJF010000160.1 GCA_019428955.1 Burkholderiaceae bacterium | reverse complement strand
CTCTCGAGGCTGGGCGACGAATTTCGTATCACCAGAATTCCCAAACAACCCTGACATCATCCGCGCGATTGCAAGCGCTGCAAAATCGGATACTTCTCAGTCGCCCCCTGAGTAAAGCACCTCGAACACCTGCTTTTCCACCCTAAGGCCCCCCCTATGCCCCGCCCCCCCCGACTGGCCGCACCGCCTCGCCGCGGCGATCGATGCTGCCCTCACCACCCCCTTCGCCTGGAGCCTGCACGACTGCCCGACCTTCGCGTTCTATACCCGTCGCGAACTGACCGGTGAGGACGCGGCGGCACTGTGGCGCGGGCGGTATCGCAGCTATCGCGGCGGGCTGCGGCTGATGCGGCGGCTGGGGTGGGCGTCACTTTCCGAGATGGGCGACGCGCTGCTCGGCGCGCCGCTCGCCGCTCCCATGTTCGCGCAGCGCGGCGACATCGTGCTTGGCCCCGACGGCCGCGGCTTCGGCGTCTGCATTGGGGCAACTGCGGTGGGCATGGCGCCCGAGGGGCTGATCACCTTGCCGCTGACCACCTGCACCCGGGCCTGGAGGGTCTGACCGATGCCGTTTCTTGCACCCATCGTGACCGCCGTGGCGGGCTGGGTCAATACGACCTTGGCCGCCGGTGGTATCGGCGCGATGCTGCTGCGGCTCGGTGGCTCTCCTCCGGTTGCGTCAGCCGAGTTCCGCGAACGGGCCCCGGAAGATCGTCCGTGGCGGGATAAGGTCAGGTGCGACCTCGGCAATTACCGGATCGGTAATGCCTGCGTCCAGAAACTCGAAGGCACGGGTGATGAGACCGTGTGCATTCTGGCGCACCATATGAACGGGAAACTGGAGAAAGGCTGCAAATGGATCGTAGTCGTAGCAGCCGATCACGGTGTCGGCGAAGGCCTCGGGTGGCAGGGTTACGAAATGCCCGAGAACTCCCTCGAAGGCGCGCAGCGAATTTACAAATAACATCGGGGGCAGACCGCCGAGGTCATCAAGCAGTTTCGCCACGGCCTCGGTAGCGCGCCGCGGCGAGTAACCGCAGGTGATGATCTGCCCGGCCTCGACCGGTGCCCCCTGTTCGTGGCACACGGCACGGAATGCCGCGATCCGCTGGGCACTGGCATAGTCGGTTTCGGAGCCACCGAGAAAATAGGGCGCGGCGCGCTGACCGTCGCCGGGCGCGCGCGACGCGTCAAACAGCTTGTTCGTCAGTTGCGACGCTCCGCCGAAGTTGTCGGATAGCACCGAGGGCGCGCTGCGTCCGGGAAGGTCGATGAAGATGTGGCGCATGCCAGCCTGCGCGCAATGAACCGAGATCGCCTCGGTGTTGGCGGCGCCCGCGACGAACAAGGCATCGACGTTATACGCGATGAGGGTTTCAACCACGCGGCTTTCCTCGGCGGGGTCGCGCAGCGAACTCGCGATCACCGGAACCAGTCCACGCTGACGCGCATTGACTTCGAAGCTCTGCGACATCGAGGCGAAGAAACGGTTGTCGTGCACCGGGATGAGCATCCCGACCAGACCAGACCGCGCCCGCCGCAGCCCGCGCGCCTGCATGTTGCGCGAATAGCCCTGCTCGGTGGCGATACGACGAATCAACTCGACCGTAGCCTCGCTGATGCGCCGCGCCTTCCAGCCATCTCCCAACGCGGCACTGACAGTTGAGGGCGACGCACCGGCAAGCTGCGCTATGTCATAAATCGTTGGCTTGCGGTTGGGCTGCGGCTGCATTTTGTAGGTCCCGATAATCGCGCTTGACACATTAGATCAGGTTCGCTCTATTGTGCAATATCGATTGTGCAACGTGGTTTGGCGTGTTGTTAGTAAGGGGCTACAGGGTTGGGGTCTAGATCCCAGTTTTTTTTGCACTAGAAGCACAATCGATTGCGCCGCCTGTTTGCGCAGGTTGACGCGCCAAGAAATGATGCCGGGGAAGGCGCTTTTGCCTGATCGGCGCAGCTAGGGATGAGATTGGGCATGGGAAAATACCAAACCGCACTTGACGAACTGGGAGGTGTGTTCGCGCGCCTGGACGACAGCCAGGTGGACCGCGCCATTACCATGATCGCGGCAGCAAACAAGGTCGTGGTGTTCGGCGGCGGGCGCGAGCGTTTGCAGATCATGGGCTTTGCGATGCGCATGTTTCACATGGGTTTAGGCGCAGCTGTCGAGGGCGATATGACGACCCCTGCGGTGGGCAAGGGCGACCTGTTCATCGTCACCTGCGGGCCGGGCTACATCTCGACCGCGCTGGCTCTTATGGAAGTCGCAAAGTCAGCGAGTGCGGAAATCCTGTTCATCACCGCGCAGCCAGAGGGCCGGTGTGCCGCGCTGGCCGACCACATCGTGCTTCTTCCGGCGCAGACCATGGCCGACGATCAAGGCGCAGCCAAGACATCGGTTCTGCCCATGGGGTCGCTTTTTGAAGGCGCGCTGTTCGTGCTGTTCGAGGTGATGGTGCTCAAGCTCAAGGACCGACTCGGCATCACCGCTGACGACATGCGCGCGCGGCATACCAACCTCGAATAGGGGCGGGCAACCCGGCAAGAAGAGCGAAAGAGGAGAGAAGGCGATGGAAGGATTCGGTGTTCACACCAGCATGTGGACCATGCACTGGGATCGGGCAGGTGCGGAGCGCACGATTCCCGCAGCTGCCGCCTACAAGATGGATTTCATCGAGATCGCGCTGCTGAATACCGCGATCGTCGATGCCGGACACACCCGAACTCTGCTTGAAAAACACACGATGCGGGCCATTTGCTCGCTTGGTCTGCCGAAGGCGAACTGGGCCAGCGTCAACCCCGATGGCGCCGCCGCGCATTTGATCGACGCAATCGACACCGCCGCCGCAATGGGCGCCGAGGCGCTGACCGGGGTCACCTACGGCGGCATCGGCGAGCGCACCGGGCTGCCGCCATCCGCTGCCGAATACGACAACATCGCCCGCGCGCTGGAGGCTGCAGCGCGCCATGCCAAGTCGAAGGGAATGTTGTTCGGCATCGAACCGGTGAACCGTTACGAAACCCATCTGATCAATACCGGCGCACAGGCCAAATGGATGATCGAGAAGGTCGGCGTGGACAACATGTTCATCCATCTCGACACCTACCACATGAACATCGAGGAAAAGGGCGCGGGCAACGGCATCCTCGATGCGCGCGACCATCTGCGCTACATCCACCTTTCCGAAAGCGACCGCGGCACTCCGGGCTGGGGCACCTGTGACTGGGATGAAATCTTCGCCACGCTTGCAGCCATCGGGTTTCGCGGCGGGTTGGCGATGGAAAGCTTCATCAACATGCCGCCTGAGGTCGGCTACGGTCTGGCGGTCTGGCGCCCGGTTGCGCGCGACTTTGGCGAGGTGATGGACAATGGCTTGCCGTTTCTGCGCGGCAAGGCACGGCAATATCGGCTGATCTGAGGGCGCCATGGCAGCGACACCGCAAATTGGACTCGACGGGCTTGCAACGCTTTTGGCAGGGCGGGCCGCGGCAGGTGCGAGGGTGGTCGTTGCGCTGGCGGGTGCCCCCGGTTCGGGAAAGTCGCGGCTGGCAGAGGCGCTTGTGACGCAGCTTAACGCCCACGCACCGGGCATGGCCGAGGTGCTGCCGATGGACGGTTTCCACTTCGACGACCTGCATCTGGTGCCCGCCGGGCTGCGCGCGCGCAAGGGCGCCCCGGAAACCTTCGACGTAGGCGGGCTTGTGCACACGCTGCGGCGGTTGCGCGCGCGCGACGAGGCGGCGGTGGCGGTGCCGGTTTTCGACCGGAAAATCGAGATCGCACGCGCCGGTGCGCGGCTGATCGGCGCCGAGGTCCAAGTGATCGTGGTTGAGGGTAATTACCTTTTGTTCGACCGCGCCCCTTGGGGTGATCTGGCGCTGCTTTTCGATGTAACGGTGTTTCTCGATGTGCCCGAGGCGGTACTGCGAGATCGGTTGATGGCACGATGGCGCGATCTTGGATTGTCGGCTGCCGAGGCTGCCGCGAAGGTCAACGGCAATGATCTGCCGAACGCCCGCGCGGTTATCGAAGGCAGTCGGCGCGCCGATTACCGGATGGTGAATGGATGAGTTTGGAATGATCCAGGGCGGCGCCTGAGGAGGGGCGCAGGCAATTTGGAGATCGGGGGCACAATCGAATGAGCAAGATAGGGGTGGAGATGGAAGGCGAAAAACAACCATTGTTGGCGATGCGGGGCATCACCAAATCCTTTGGTGGGCTGCGGGCGTTAACAGATGTCGATCTGACGCTGCAAGAGGGGCAGATACTCGCCATCGTTGGCGACAATGGGGCAGGAAAATCGACCCTGATCAAGATCCTGACCGGCGTTTACCAGCCCGATGCGGGCGAGATATTCATCAACGGTGCCAAAGTCGAGATGTCGAGCCGGCGCGAATCCATCAAGGCTGGTGTCAACGCCGTCTATCAGAACCTTGGGTTGGTGGATGCGCTGCCCGCTCCCGCCAATGTCTTTCTCGGCAACGAACCGGTGCGCCGAATCCTGGGCATACCGTTTCTCGACAACCGCCGGATGCGCGAGGAGACCGAACGAATCCTGCTCGAAAACACTGGCGTGAGGCTTGAGGATACCTCCGTGCCGACGCTCAATCTTTCGGGCGGCCAGAGGCAGGCCGTGGCAATCGCGCGCGCGGTTATCGTGGCGGATCTGAAGGTGCTGGTGATGGACGAGCCCACGGCCGCACTCGGCCCGGAGGAAACGCGCAACACACTGGAACTGATCCGGGCGGTCCGTGACCGGGGCATCGCGGTGATCGTGATCAGCCATAACCTTGAACATGTGTTTGCGGTGGCAGACCGGGTGTTGGTGATGCGCGCAGGTCGCGCGATCGGCGAGGTCGATACCGCTGGTTCCTCGGGCACCGAGGTTCTGGGCATGATCGTGGGCTCAGCTGTTGTCACAGCGCCTTTAACCAAGACTTCTGCCCAGGGGGCGCAACAATGACCGATCATATTACCCCAGTCGAGACCACCCGCATGACGCGGCTGCCTGCGCTTCGCCGCTATGTGAACCTGATTGGCCCGATGTTGATGGTCATCGTGCTGTGCATTGTCATGGCGGTGGCAGAGCCGCGCTTCTTCCAATTGCCAAACATGATGATCGTCTTGCATGACGCCGCGATCTTCATGGTGCTCGGCATGGCGATGACACTTGTCATCACCGCCCGAGGCATTGATCTGTCGATCGGCGCTGTCGCGGCGCTTTCAGCGATCGTCATGGCGATGCTGATCAAGGACTACGAGCTGAACGTTTATCTGGCGATGATTGCGGCAGTCGGGGTCGGGCTCTTGTGCGGGTTCGTCAACAGCCTCATCATCACCCGCCTGCATGTGCCCGACCTTTTGGCGACGCTTGCAATGGACCAGATCTATCGCGGTATCGCGCTGGTGCTGGCGGCCGGCGCTGTGCTTGCCCGGTTCCCCGAACCCATTCCATTCATCGGTCGCGGGCGCGTCTTGGGCGGCATCCCGGTTTCAGCAATTATCGGTCTCGCGGCGCTGGCGGTCGGGGTCGTTCTTTACCGCTCCACACATATCGGGCGTTACGCCGCTGCGATCGGCGGCAACCGCGAGGCGGCCTTGCTTTCGGGCATCAATGTCGTTCGTCACAAGACCATTCAATATGTCATCATGGGCGGGGCCGCCGCAGTCGCAGGAATCTTGCTGACCGGGCGCTTGAACGCGGTGCAGGCAACGGTCGGGCAAGGTTTGGCGCTGCATACCATTGCTGCTGTGGTGGTGGGCGGTACCGTACTGTTCGGCGGGCGTGGCACGATGCTCGGCACTCTTGTCGGCGTGCTGTTGTTGTCGATGGTGACAAACGCGCTGGTGATCCTGCGCTTCCAGTTCTTCTGGCAACTGGTGGCCTCGGGGATCGTGATCATCGCCTCAATCGGCTTTTACAGCTACATGAACCGGTCCGGCGACGATGACGGGAAGGAAGAAACATAACGAAACGACAGGCAATAAACCCTGCAGCGATCCAACCAAGTGGAGGAGACCACAATGACAAGACACCTAAAACTTTCCGCGACAAGTGCGGCGCTGGCTGCCGTGCTGTCGATTTCCGCTAGCGGCCTCGGCGCGCAGACGCTGCCGCTCTACCCGCTACCGGACGACGACAAGCGTGCATTCTGGTGGTATTATCAGGTGCAGGAAGAGCCGACCCTGACCGCCTTTCAAGAGGTCGTCGGCGCCCCTGGCCAGAAGGTCGCAGCGACCGTCGCCGCACCGGTGAAAATCGCCGTAATTTATCCAAGTCTCGACGTGTCCGACGCCTGGCTTCGCGCGTTCCTAGCGATGGAAGCGCGGCTGAAGGAGATGGGCATCCCCTACGAGGCGGTGCAGTTTGCATCGGGCATCGGCGACCACCTGCTGCAGACGACTTTCACCGATCAGGTGATCCAAGACGACTATGAATACGTCGTCTTCGGCCCCACCGAGATGCTGATTCAGGCCGAAAACATCAAAGCGCTGGTTGATGCCGGCAAAAAGGTGTTCGTGCTGACGATGGACACGGTGTTGCAGCAATACGGTGACAATCAGCCGATGATGTACACGGCGTTCTCGCATTACGCCGGCTCGCAGATCATCTGCGACTGGGTGGTGAAGACGCTCGGCACCGAAGGCACCTATGCCATGCTTCGCGGCACACCGGGGCTGGTCGACGACCAACGCTCGGGCGGCATCAACAGTTGCCTTTCTGAAAATTCCAACTGGAAGCTCGCTTATGAGCATTACGGCGATTTCCAGCGCGAGGGTGGCACGACCGGCGCGCAGCTGATCATCTCGGCTTACCCGGAGGTGACTTTGATCCACAGCGCAAACACCGCGATGGCGATGGGCGCGCTTTCGGCCGTGCAGTCGATGTCGGCGCAAGACAAGGTCATGGTGACTGGCTGGGGCGGCACCGGCGACGAGCTTGAAGCGCTGCTTCTGGGCGAGCTGCGTGCGACCCCGATGCGCATGGCTGACGACCTCGGTGTTTCCATGGCCGAAGCGATCCGCTACGATATCGAGGGGCGGGCAGACGAACTGCCACTCGTATTCATCGGTCGCATCACCATTGCCACAGGTGACATGCCCGAGGCGGATGTTCTGGGCATGCGCGAAGAGGCGTTCCGCTACACTGGGGTCGCTGCGCTCGAGCGCTAATCCGGGCCAAGGGCGCGGCTGGCCTCGGCGCCGCTTTTCTCTCGCCCTCGCCTGAGCTTGCGCATCTTCGTTCGCATGCTCCCGCCATTAACACGATGGGCATCGCGCTTCGCAGCGCGGTGTCCTTAGCGTAGCCTGCGTCCAACGTGCGGGACGTGTCTTTTCGCCCAGAGAAGGTCCGACCCCAGTCGCGTTCCCTCCGCCACATTCAGACACCAAATCCGTCCAAGGGCCCCGATTGGGGCCTTTTTCTTTTTGTTACAAAGGGCGTTGGCAGGGCCATCCGCCCTTCGGAGACTGGGTGCGTGACGCAGAATGGGTCTCCGAACGGCCTGCGTCTCTCTTCGAGCGCCCCTCGACGGCCACGGGACGGCGTAAAACAGCCTCGTATTTCCAATGGGTTGCCGCGTTCATGGGTTCGCCCTGTTCGCGAGATAATCCGGTGACGGAGACCGACACGAAGGCGCAGGACGGTCGGGAGGGCGGCTTCGTGGCGGCCGATCCCCAAGTCCGGCGGAAGCGTCCGAAGCGAGGCAGGACCCTGCCGGAAGTCTCTGATGACAAACAGACTTCGTGCCCATAGCCTGGGCAGCGATGTCGAACGGGCCTTGGACGGATGAAGAGAACGACCTGATCGTCGCGGATTATTTCGCGATGCTGGCCGACGACATCTCCGCGCGCCGCTACAGCAAGGCCGAGCATCGCCGCGCGCTGCTGCCTCTGCTGAACGACCGGTCCGAGGGGTCCGTCGAGTTCAAGCACCAGAACATCAGCGCGGTGCTCAAGGGGCTCGGCGAGGACTGGATCCCCGGCTACAAGCCCGCGTTCAACTTCCAGATGACCTTGGTGGATGCCGTGGCGCGGTGGCTGGCGCTGAACCCGGCCTGGCTCGGGCGCCAACCGGGGCTGC
>JAHYJF010000159.1 GCA_019428955.1 Burkholderiaceae bacterium | reverse complement strand
ATCTTGAACCCCGCCAACCCGGCCGCCGCCGGTGGCTCGTCATCTACGGCGGCTACGCCGCCTTCGACTCCTCACCACCGGCCATCATGATTGTCGTTCGACCGGACAGGATGATTGTCGCGCCCCAGTGGCTTCCCCTAAAGTGGTTTAAGAACCTCGCTTGTAGTCGCAATGTGACTACAAATCTAGGGCGATGCCAAATCGTTTCATTGCAAAGGCCCGGCCCGCCAAGATCGCGCGCCGCTCGACCGCAGCCGCCGAGTCCAGCCATCCCTTCTCCTCCAGGAAGATCAGGAAGGCGCGGGTGCTCACCTTGCGGCAGGACTGCGGCAACAGGACGGGCTTGGCATGGGGCGGCATCGCTGGCCGTGATCAGGTCTCGAGCTCTTTCAGGGCGTCGACCATTTGTCGGGTCGCTTCTTCGGGCAGTCGCGGCATCGGCAGGCGAACCTGCGCCAGCAGCAGGAACAGATCCTCGTCGCTGTCGATGCCAAGCGCCGTCATGGCGGCGCGATCATTGCTGCGGCCCAACGAGAAATCTAGCAGGGTGCGGAAATTCTGCGTGCCTGCTGCCTCGGCTGCCTCGTAGGTTTGGACCAGGTAGCGCAGCTCGGCGTTGAAGAGCGCATTGATCGAGGTGTCAGCCTTGGCCGCGATCACCTTGGCCCGCTTGAGCAGCGCGCGGTCGACCGAACCGGTGAAATTGACGGTCTTGGTTGCCACGAGGGGGCTGTCCTGGCCGCAGCGTTCATGCGTCATCGTGTCTTGAACATGTGACCGGTCGCGGCCCATACGATACCCTGCGTTTCGTATTGGCCGGTTTCCTCGCATATTGCGGGTTTGGGGTATTGGAGCGTCTCGTTACCCCATTTGTTTCCGTTCTTCCGTTACACAGTCAACTTGGCTGACACCAACCGGTTGATGCTCACACCCTGCTCGGCGGCTTCGGTGGCGAGCGACCGGTGGACGACCGATGGCACCCGAACCATGAAGCGCCCGCTGTACTGCTTTTCGGCGAGGGCTTCGGGAATCGCTTCACCCGAAGCCTGCATCTCGGCCACCACCTCCCCCACGACACGGCGAATCCCGCCGAGTGCCTTCTCGGGGGTGGGGGCGAGCCAGGACAGGGACGGAAACTCGGCGCACAGGCCGACGTGCTCGTTGTCCTCCGCAGACCAGGTGACCCGATAGGTGTAGTGATCGATATTCATGGTTTCACTCCCAGACGTTCAATGGCCAGCAAGACCTGCCTGACCTGATACGCCTTCGCTTTGCCCTTGTCGTTTTGAATGTTGACGCGCGGATTGCCTGGCCACGGTGTCTTGTAAATGGCATGGCTGCTGCCCTGCTGTCGGGGCTTCCCGAAGTGGAACTCGCAGACCCGCTGCAAATCGGCGAAGCGCACATTGGCGGGCTCCACGCGCATTTGCTCGAGGATCTTGTCAACCGCGCTCATACGGAACGGTATCAATAATGCTACTACATGTCAACCGGGGGCCACATCCCTCTTATGGGTGAGGGGTATCAAAACGGCTGCCGTCGGTCAGTCCGACGAACGGCGGCGACCCGGATGAACGCGCGCCGGCGTTCATTGGCGGACCACCACGATGTCGTCGAACCAGATCTGCCCGGTGGCGACAAAATCGAGCTGGGCGTTGCCAACCAGCGACAGGCGCAGGTCCTGCGAGGCGCAACCGCCGGCCGGGGCCAGCATCAGGTACCGGTTGAAGTGCCGCCAGCGCGCCGGCAGGCCCTGGAAAACCACGTGCAGCGCCCGCGACCCGGTCGTGCCGTAGGTGGGATCAAACCCCACCAGCACGCCCCTCAAGGGCTGGTCGGTCCATTCGAAGCCGAGGTTGCGGGTGGGCTCCTCGAAGCCGCCGTTGTAGAGCTCGCTCGAGAAGCCGGCGCTTGCCAGGGGCAGCGAGTCGAGCCACACGAAGTACGCTTCCAGCCAGTTGCCGTCGTGGAACAGGCGCTCGAGATAGACCCGCAGCTGGGGCTCGTCGAAGGTATTGGGGCCGTTGATCTGCAGCGAATGAAGCACCCGCAACACCTCGGCGCTGGGTGCCCGATCGGCGACATAGCGGAAGAACCCCGGCCACCACGGCAGCGGATTGGCGAGCACCGCGCCAAACGCGGCATCGGACTGCGGCGAAGCCATCAGCTTGAGGAAGATCGGGTAGAGCCTGGGAGCGCGAGCTCGGGCGAGCGGGTGAGCGCCACACTGCCCGCCTGCAAGGCGCGCAGCACGTCGTCGTGGCGCAGCCAGAATGAGAATACGGCGAGACTCACGTCGGTGCGTTGCGGCGCCAACGAGGCGGCAAGCTGCATGGCGCCGGCCGCCAGCGCCGGGGCGCCCTGGGCCTCGGCATGGAGCGCGAGCGCGGCGTAGAGCCGCCCTTCGGTGGGTTGGACCGCCGCCGCGGCCCGCAAGCGCGCGAGCGTTTCGGCGGGTGACTCCCCGGCCACCTCCGCCAGGGCCAGTGCGGTACGCGCCGCCGGGTTGCGGTCGTTCCAGGCGAGCGCCACTGCCAGCAGCAGCAGGATGACGCCGCGCAAACCGAAGCGCGGCGCCGCGGGCGCCTCCTGGGACGGGGGGTGCGGCGGCCATGGCGGCGGGATCGGCAGTCATGCTCGCTAGCGTTCCTCGACCGTCTGGCCGGTGACATTGTGGAAGATGCCGCGAATCAGCGGCCGGCCGCCGTCAGTGGCCACTTCGAGGCGGATCACGCCGGTGTAGCGTCGCAACACATTTTCGTCGCGACGCTGGACCGTCACCTGGAAGCTGCCCTGCCCGTTCCAGATGCCGCCGCGCTCGACCCAGCTGACGCCCGAAATCGCAAGGTTGCGGCGCACCGTGGTCGAGAACAGGTCGGCGTAGTCGCTGCGGATCTTGGCGCGACCGCCGGTTTCGTTGCGCGCGACCGCGTCGAACAGCGCCATGAAGCCGGCGAGATCGCCGCCCGCGTAGCGCTGGGCAAGCGGTGCGAGCACTGCGCCTGGTTCGGGTTGCGGGGCGGGCTCGGCCGCCGGGGCGGGCTCGGGCCGGGGCGGCACGACCACGGGCACGATCGGTGGCGTGGCGATGGCGACCGGGGTGGGGGTAGGAACCGGAGGCGCGGGTTCGACGCGCGGCGGCGTGGCCTCGGGCCGGGGGGCGGGCGGCGGCAACACCACCGCGGCAACTGGTGCTGGTGCTGGTGCCGCAGCGATCATCGGAGCGCCGGTGTCGAAGCCGGCCAGCACCGCGGCCCGCTCGCGCTCGAGCCACAACCAGCCGACCCAGGCGATCGCCGCGCCCAGCACCAGGCTCAGCACGATGGTGGGCACGTTGCGCCAGGCACGGCGCTGCAGCGAGTTAGCGCCCGGGCGGCCGAGGTCGGCAATCGGGGCCGGCGGACGCGCGCTCGGGTGGCGCGGACGCCCAGGCTCGGGCGTTTCGGGGCGCATGCGCGCCAGCCGTTCGAGTGCGATTTCATGGTCGTACGCGGCGCGCGTCAGCGGGTCGCGCAGCGTGGCGTAGGCCTGGTTGGCCCGCGCCGCCGCGGCTGCCTGCCAGTCGGGATCGAGCTTGATACGGTCGGGATGCAGCAGGCGGATCAACAGCCGGTGGTTCTCGCGCAGGTCGGCTGCGCTGGCGCCGCGCGGCAGCCCGTTGACCCGGTAATAGTCGGCGCCGGGAGAAAGCAGCACCTGCTCGACGAAGAAACGCGCGGCAGCCACCCACTCGTCGATCCCGGCGATGCCGCTCGGCGCCCCGACCGATGACGGGTCGGCGTCCAGCGCGATCTTGAGAATGTTGACCGCATCGCCGCGCAACGCCCGGCGCGGGTTACGCAACTCGGGGTAGTCGGTAGGCGCACGATAGAACGCGAGCGCCTGTTCGGGAAGCAGCGTCGGTTCCATGGCGATGCGTCGCGGGCCGGCCGCGTCAGGCGGTCAGGCGCTGCCGGCCCTGGTCGGCGGCGCCCTCGTAGTAATAGTAGTTCTGGTAATAGCCGTAGCCGCTGGCGTTGGCCTCGGCCTTGGTCAGCACCACCCCCAATAGCCGGGTGCGCGCCACGCGCAGCCGCTTGATGGCGTCGGTGGCGAAACCCTTGCGGGTGGCGCCGTACTCGACCACCATCACGGTGGCCTCGGCGAGGTTGCCGAGCAGCGGCGCGTCGGCCAGGCCCAGCACCGGCGGGCCGTCGATGATCACCAGGTCGAACTTCTCGGCCGCGAGCGTGAGCGCGCTGGTACTCTTGCCTTCGCCCATCGAGGCGCTGGTGACCATCAGCACCTTGGGCACCCCGGCGGCGGTGGAGAACTGCAGCGAGGTGCGCAGCGAGCGGAACGCCTCGGCGAACGACGAGCGCGGCTCCTCCACGAGCTCAAAGGCGAGACCGGTGCCGCCGGCAGTGGTGTTCTTGAGGAACGGGATCACGCCCAGCAGCGCCGGCCCGAGCGCTCGTTCGACGTCCTCGCCGTGCTTGATGGTGTCCACTTGCGCTTGCGGATGATCTCCCAGTACTGGCGCAGATCGATGGTGTCGTCGTCATCGTAGCGCTCGCCCGGGGGAGGTGGCGGCCCGTAGGGCATGCCCAGCGGCAGGTCGGGGCGCAGCGCGAGCGCCGCCTGCTCGCCGCGCGGGTCGGGGACGTTCATCGGCACATCATTCATTATCTGATCGTTCCAAAGCCAATGAAGCCGCGCAGCGTGTCGGTGAGGTTCTTCACGAACGAGCGCGATTCGTCCTTGCCGACCACCACGATGTCATTGTTCTTGAGTGTCGGATCGACCACGGCGCCGGCGCGGATGCGCTCGATGTTGAATTCCAGCAACTGGCGCTTGCCGGCGTCGGCGAGCCGGAAGATGCTGACGCTGTCTTCGGCCAGCTCCTTGACCCCGCCGGCGATCGCCAGCGCCTGCAGCAGCGTGGTGGTGTTGCCGGCGATCGGGTAGATGCCGGCCTTCTCGACCTGGCCCTCGATGGTGACGCGCTGGCTGGTGAACTCCTTGATGAAGACGCTCACCTGCGGGTTCTGCAGGTAGTCTTTCTTGAGCCGGGCGGCAATCTGGTCCTCGAGTTCGGTGGCGCTCATCCCGGCGGCATTGACCGCGCCGAGCAGCGGCAGCGAAATCAGCCCGCGCGAGTTGACCCGCACGGTGCGATCGAGTTCCTTGACCTGGAATACCGAAATCTCGAGCAAATCGCTCGGGCCGATGCGATATTCCTCGTCGGGCAGTTCCGCTGCGGCGGCCTTGACAGCGCTGGCGTGCGAGGTCTGGGCGGTTTTGCCGGCGGCGGCCGTAGTGGCGCTCTGACGCGCCAGCGGCGAGTCGGGCTCAGGGGGGCTATTGTCCGCCTGGCGCGGACCCAGGGCACCACACGCCGATAACACCAGCGCGAGGGCGAGTACTGCCAACTTCATTTCCTGTCTCCAAACCAACTGCGCAACGACGACCATCGGCCGCTCTTGTTTAAACCGCGGCTCGAGCCGCCCGAAGGCGGCGCCACTAGCGTCGCTGGAGTGTCTTTTAGTATAGCGCGGGGTCGGTCGAGCACCAGCCGGGCGGCTTCCCCTGCCCCGACCCATTTCTCGGCCGCCTGGCGGCCCTCGGCCAGCAGCGGCGGGCGGCGCGTCGGGCTGTGCGCGTCGGTAGCCAGCAGGTGCACCCGGCCCTCGTCGAGCAGGCGCTCACCCCAGTAGCGCGCCTCGGCGCCGAAGCGCCCCGTGAGGCTGCCCGCGGTCACCTGCAGCCAGGTGCCGCCGCGCACCAGACGCGCGAACACCGCGTGGTGCGCGGGGATCACCCCGCCCTCGTGACGAAAGTGGTACCTCTTGCCGATCGGCAACTGATCGAGAACAAGCTCGAATCGTTGCGCCGCTGCCTCGCGCGCATCGAAGCCCGCTGTCCGCAGTCAGCCGACGCGCTGGCCGATCGGATGAAGAGGGCGGTTGGGCGTGGCCGGACGTCTTGCGCCTTGGCGACGCAGCGCGGCAACTGATCGGTAGCGGCAAGGGCTGGTCATCGAAGCAACCGATCAATATCCCGCCTCCCGCTGGTGTCTGACGGCCAACAGGACAGCGCTACGCCCATCAAACCGGTACAAGACAACGTAGCCGCTGTCGCCGAAGGCGATCATCCATTCCCGAAACTCAGGGTCCATGCCATCGACGGGGCGGCCTACGCCGGGTTGATCAGTCAAGATCTTGACGCCCTCGCGAATGACTTTGAGCGCGCGATTCGCGGCGTCCTTGTTCTTTTCCGCCAGGAACCGATGCAAGCGCTGCACGTCCCGCAACGCCCCGGGTGACCAGATCACACGTGCCATGTGAGCTCAAAAATGCGGCTTTGGCGGCTCGATGTCCTGTCCCTGCTCGAGTTTCGCCAGCCAGCCATCGGCCTCCTCGGCGCAGACATGGAGTCCAGTGGCCTGATACTCCTGCCAGGCGCGCAGCCCATCCTGGCGGAATGATTCACGGCGCTCTTCTCGTTCCACATACTGGCTGATGGCCTCGCGCATCAGCCAATGCGACGTTCTTTGCCGCGCATCGGCCAGGCGTTTCACACGCTCCCTGATTTCCTTGTCCAGCTTGATCGCCACCGGGCGAATTGCAACCCCGCTCATCCTGTCACTCCATGGTATCAACAGATAATACCCCAACATACTCCATCACGCGCCAACAAAACGTCGTGCGTCCTTGAGCAACAAGATCAGCTGCCGCTCGTGCGCGGGCGTCGGCTCGAAACCGAAGCGGCGATAGAACGCATCGGCTGCAGCGTCGATAGGGTGGGTCAGCAACGCCCGAATACCGGCCTGTTCAGCGATGGCAACCGTGCGCGCGATGGCGTCCTGAAGCAGGCTGGAACCCAGACCCTTTCTCTGGTAGTCCAGATCAACCGCCAGCCTGGCCAAGATTACCAGCGGGATCGGATACCGCTCCATGCCGCGACGAATCCGCTCGGGAGCTTCGAGCGTGTCGACTTGACCCACCGTCAAACTGAAATACCCGGCAACTCGATCCTTGTCGCAGACCCCAAAGGTTCGCGCCGAACCACTGCCCTGAGCTTGACGGGCATGATGCCGCAGCCAATCGGTCGGCGCCGAAATCCGCCACATTGTGCGGATTCGTGCACCATATTGCTCCAAGCTGTGGTAAAGTGCGCCTCGCTCTCCTATTCGGGGAGCCCTTCAGGTCGCACCCATCAGTCGCGCGACCGGTCTTCCAAGACTTCCCGTCGATCAGCGGCACTGGATTCGTCCACCGCGAAACGCCGCTAACCGGACTGAACCGCGCAACCCGCGGCGGCCGTGCGGCATGGAGCATACCCTTTGAGTTTCAATCAACTTGGCCTCTCGGCCGAGCTGCTCGCCGTTATCGGCGCGCAAGGCTACACCACCCCCACCCCGATCCAGCAGCAGGCCATTCCCGCTGTGCTGGCCGGCCACGACATGATGGCTTGCGCCCAGACCGGCACCGGCAAGACCGCGGCCTTCGTGCTGCCGATCCTGCACCGCCTGATGCTCAACCACGACCAGGCCGGCCGCATTCCGCGCGATGGCGTCGCGCCGCGCGTGCTGGTGCTGGTCCCGACCCGCGAACTCGCGGTCCAGGTCGAGCAAAGCGTGCGCGACTACGGTCGCAACAGCCGCGTGCGCTCGCTGGCAGTCTATGGCGGCGCCCGCATCGGGCCGCAATTCCAGGCCCTGCGCCGCGGCGTCGACTTCCTGGTCGCCACCCCCGGCCGGCTGATGGATCACATGCAGCAACGCACGCTCGACCTGCGCCGGGTCGAAGTG
The DNA here is from genome assembly GCA_019428955.1 of Burkholderiaceae bacterium. Lineage (GTDB taxonomy): Bacteria > Pseudomonadota > Gammaproteobacteria > Burkholderiales > Burkholderiaceae_E > JAGXFR01. Next base: position 323 of record JAHYJF010000159.1, on the reverse strand, counting down.
CTGATCCTCGACGAAGCCGACCGGATGCTCGACATGGGCTTCATCCACGACATCCGCAGCATCGTCGGCAAGCTGCCGGCGAAGCGCCAGAGCCTGATGTTCTCGGCCACCTTCTCGGACGAAATCCGCGGCCTGGCCCGCGAGTTCCTGACCAATCCCAGGTCGCTCGAAGTGGCGCAGCGCAACGCGACCGCCGCCAACGTGACGCAGGTGGTGATTCCGGTCGAACGCGATCGCAAGAAGGAACTGCTGCTGAACCTGTTCGAGAACCGCGGCCTCAACCAGGTGCTGGTCTTCACCCGCACCAAGCATGGCGCCGATTC
>JAHYJF010000158.1 GCA_019428955.1 Burkholderiaceae bacterium | reverse complement strand
GGGCAGATGCAGACCCGCCATGAGCTCTACGACTCGATCGGCTATTGGGAATACGAGAAGCGTCTCGACGCCCTGTTCGCCAAGTCCGACTAGCGGGATGGATTGGCCGTTGGTCGGCTCCAGCGGCCCGGGCGCACACGGCACGGTCAAAGAGAATACGATGTGAACCCAGGGTTATTCCTGGAGAGAATTGGGGTACCTCGGTGGCAAGCTGCCGAGTTGCAGGTTGAGTTCCAGCTTGTCGCGCTGTCGGAGGCACTTCGGGGTTCTGCACGGCGCACATTTCGGAGCAGCGTAATGAACAGAGCAATGTTCTCAAGCGCCAGCGCTGCGCTGGTCGTCGCCGGAGCCGCTGTCCTTGCCGGGCAAGTCCAGGCCACCGAGACCGAGGGCGCCATCACCGCGACGCCAAGCACCGTCACGACCGCGGCGATGACACCCGCCGTAACACCACCCCAGCCAGCAGCGGGCGAGGCGTCCGTGGCGACCCCGGTCCTAATCGCCTTCGAAGCCGGAGAGTACAAGTGCGAGCTTGGCCGCAGCGTCAACGTCAGGGAGATAACCCCTGATCGTCGCTCGGTAAGCCTCAATTGGGGACGCAAGGACTACACCATGCTGGCCGTGGTGACCCAGAGCGGAGCGCTGCGCTTCGAGGACAATGCCAGCGGCCTGGTGTGGATCGTCATCCCCGCCAAGGCAATGCTGCTCGACACCAGCAAAGGAAAACAGTTGGCCAATGAGTGCCGCCTCTGACGGCGACCGGCCTTCTCCACTACAATTTTCCTTTTCGCCTAAGATTTCTAATAGCACATGATATGTGCGCCGCGCCCGTGCGCGGCGCCATGCCCTATTTCCACCCAGGAAGAGAACCGCAATGGCCAATAATCCGTTCAATACCCGCAAGGACTTCAGCACTAAGTCGGGCAAGACTGGCACTTTCTACTCGCTGCCGGCACTAGCGCGCAAGTTCCCGAACGTCAAGAAGATGCCGCTTTCGATGCGCATCGTCCTCGAGGCGGTAATGCGCAACGTCGATGACAAGAAGGTGACCCTCGCCCACGTCGAGCAGCTCGCCAACTGGGCGGCCAACGGCAAGCGCGTCGAGGAAATCCCCTTCGTGGTGGCGCGCGTGGTGCTGCAGGACTTCACCGGCGTGCCCCTGCTCGTGGACCTGGCGGCGATGCGCAGCGTCGCGGCCCGCACCAACAACGATCCCAAGGTAATCGAGCCGCTGGTTCCGGTCGATCTGGTGGTCGATCACTCGGTAATGATCGATCATTTCCGCACTCCCAATGCGCTTGAGCTCAACATGAAGCTCGAGTTCCAGCGCAACCAGGAGCGCTACCAGTTCATGAAATGGGGCATGCAGGCATTCGATACCTTCAAGGTGGTGCCTCCCGGTATCGGCATCGTTCACCAGGTCAACCTCGAGTATCTGGCCCGTGGGGTCCACCACAAGGGCGGCGTGTACTACCCCGACACCCTGGTCGGCACCGACAGCCACACCACCATGATCAACGGCGTCGGCGTGGTCGGTTGGGGCGTTGGTGGCATCGAAGCCGAGGCTGCGATGCTTGGCCAACCAGTCTACATGCTCACGCCCGATGTCGTCGGTGTGAACCTGACCGGCAAGCTGCGCGAAGGCTGCACTGCGACCGACCTGGTGCTGACACTGACCGAACTGCTGCGCACGGAGAAGGTGGTCGGCAAATTCGTCGAATACTTCGGCACCGGCACCAGCAGCCTGTCGGTGACCGATCGCGCGACCATCGCCAATATGGCCCCCGAGTACGGCGCGACCATGGGCTTCTTCCCGGTCGACGAAAAGACTGTTGCCTTCATGGCAGGGACCGGCCGCACCGCCGCCGAAATCGACGCTTTTGAGAGCTATTTCAAGGCCCAGGGAATGTTCGGCGTTCCCAAGGCCGGCCAGATCAACTACACCAAGGTAGTCGAACTGGACCTCGGCAAGGTTGCCCCCTCGCTGGCAGGGCCGAAGCGCCCGCAAGATCGCATCGAGATCGGCAAGGTCCGCTCGACCTTCGAGAGCCTGTTCTCGAAGGCCCCTGCCGACAACGGTTTCAACAAGCAAGCCGCAGACCTCGACAAGGTCTACACCACCAGCGCCGGGACCAAGATGCGCAACGGTGACATCCTCATAGCCGCGATCACCTCCTGCACCAACACCTCCAACCCGGGGGTGATGCTCGCCGCCGGTTTGCTCGCCAAGAAGGCAGTCGCCCGCGGCCTCAAGGTCAGGTCGACCATCAAGACGTCGCTCGCCCCGGGATCGCGGGTCGTGACCGAATATCTCACCCGCACCAAGCTGTTGCCCTACCTCGAGCAACTCGGCTTCTCGGTCGCTGCCTATGGCTGCACGACCTGCATCGGCAATGCCGGCGACCTGACTCCGGACGTCAATGAGGCGATCAACGCCAACGACATGGTGTGCGCGGCAGTACTCTCGGGCAATCGTAACTTCGAAGCCCGGATCCACCCCAACCTGCGCGCCAATTTCCTGGCATCACCGCCGCTGGTGGTTGCATACGCCATCGCCGGCAACATCCAGGTCGACCTGATGACCGAGCCGCTGGGCAAGGACAAGAAAGGCCAGGACGTGTATATCGGCGACATCTGGCCGACCTCGGAAGAGATCGACGCGCTGATGAAGTCGGCCATGAACCCGGCCACTTTCAGGCGCCTCTACGGCAACCTGACCAAGGACCACACGATGTGGAACGCGGTCCCGGCCGCAACCGGCCAGGTCTACGACTGGCCGCTCTCGACCTACATCGCCGAGCCGCCGTTCTTCGAATCCTTCGAGATGCAGCCGGCGGCAGTCAAGCAGATCCAGGGTGCTCGCGCACTAGCGCTGTTTGGCGACTCGATCACCACCGATCACATTTCACCGGCCGGCGCGATCAAGGAATCCACTCCAGCGGGTCAGTACCTTATCGGTCACAAGGTCCTCAAGCCCGACTTCAATTCCTTCGGGGCACGCCGCGGCAATCATGAGGTAATGATGCGCGGCACCTTCGCCAACGTCCGGATCAAGAACCTGATGATCCCGCCCGACGCAGATGGTTCGCGGGTCGAAGGCGGATGGACGTTGAACCAGCCGAGCGGCGAGAAGGTGTTCATCTACGACGCCGCGATGAGCTATATCGCCGCGGGCACACCGAGCGTAATCCTGGCCGGCGAGGAATACGGCACCGGTTCGTCGCGCGACTGGGCCGCCAAGGGCACACAGCTTCTGGGCGTGCGCGCCGTGGTGGCGCGCAGTTTCGAGCGTATCCACCGCTCGAACCTGGTCGGCATGGGAGTGCTGCCGCTGCAGTTCAAGGGCAGCGACTCGTGGCAGTCCCTGGGCATCGAGGGTGACGAGCAATTCGACATCCAGGTTCCCGCCGAGATCAAACCCCAGCAGGATGTGGTCATGACGGTGCGCGGCAAGGATGGTTCGACGCGCAACATCACTCTGCTGTCGCGGATCGACACCGCGATCGAGGTCGACTACTACCTGCACGGCGGGATTCTGCCGTTCGTGCTGCGCGAGCTGCTGGCCGGCTAAACGCTCACGGCGCCGCCTGAAACGATGGGCGAAATCGTGATAGACCCGGGGCGGCGTTGCCGCCCCGGGTCTGGATGGTCGATCGATTACACTGCAACGACGCGGATCCAAAGGCGCATTCCCTTGCCCGACACAGCCTCTAACGCGAAACAGGAGCTTGGAGCATTTTCTCGCGTCGCGATGATCGCCACGCTGAGCTTTATCGCCTGCCTATTGGCCCAGGGAATCGCACTCGGCCATAACGAGCGCTTGCTGATCTGGCCAGCTGGCGGCATCGCCTTTGCGTTCGGCTGGCGCTACGGTCGCAGATGGGCGCTGGCTGCGGCCCCCGGGGTCTTTGCCTGGGCGCTGCTGATGCTGCCCTCCCCCTGGACTGCGCCAATCGTCGCACTGGGCACGGTCATCGGCCCGGTGGTGGCACTCACGGCGCTCTCGCAGTTGGGGATGTGGAAGCCACCGGACTACCGCCTCGATGCGGCCGTCAGGATGGTCGTCGGAGCGGTGTTCGTTGCGGCTCCGATCGATGCCATCCTGGTCAGCATCGGCCAGACTTCGGTCGTGCCGGCAAGCCTCACAGCGGCAATCGTCCTGCCTACCGGATGGCCGCTGCTATTGGGCTGGTGGCTGATCGATGCGCTGGGAATCCTGCTCCTGACCCCGCTCCTGCTCGCCTGGCTCGAACCGACTGAGCACAGTGAACACTCGGACTTCGAAGCCACGCTGGTGGACCATCCCAGCCTGCTCCTGACTCTCGCCGTGGTGCTGGCCAGCCTGGTGGTGTCGTCGTTCGGTGCTGGCCTGCAGTCCTACGCACTGGCTTTCTTCTATTTCCCGATCGTGGCGTGGATCTCGATCCGCAACAGCTATCGCAGCACCGCGACCACCCTGGCGATCACTGCGCTGACGCTGTTAATGCTGCGTTCCTATCAGGTCGACGCCACCGGCGACCAACTCTTCCGCGCCCTGGAAGCATCGGTGCTGGTGTTCTGCGCAGTCGTGGTGGCGCTGATGCTGCAGGCGATCGCCGCCGACCGCCGGGTGGCGCTGCTGCGGGTGGCGCACCAGGCCCGCCAGGATCTATCCACCGGCCTGCTCAATGATCGCGGCCTGCTGGCGGAAGTGGGCGAGCTCCTGGCGGTGCCGGACCGCCCCGGTTACGGCCTGCTGGGACTGCACTTCGCCAACTTCGACGCGCTCAACGACCTGTCGGGATCGATCCCTACCCTCCAGCTCGAACAGGACGCCGCGACGTTGCTGCGCCGGCAACCGGGAGTATGCGCGGCCGCCCGGCTCTCGGGAGGGCGCTTCGCGCTGCTGATTCACGCCGAGACGCTGGCCGCGGTTCGCTCCGTCGCCCGCGAGGTCTACTCACACCTCAGTGGTCAGGTGCTGCACACCAATAATGGCAGCATTCGCCTGCAGGTGTGCATCGGCGCGCTGCTGATCGATCGCACTGCCAGCATTACCAGCGAGGATTGCCTGTTTTCCCTCTCGGACGCGATGGCAATCGCGGCCAGCGTGCGCGATCCGCAACTCTTTGTCGAACCGCTGTCGCAGAGCGCGATCGATGCGCGCCGCGCCCACCAGAGCAAGATCGAGCATATTCGCGAATCGATTCGCGAGCATCGCTTCGAAATGCACGCCCAGACGATTCTCGATCCCGAGGCTCCGCCCGGCAAGGTGTCCTACGAAATGCTGATCAGGCTCATCGAGCGCGACGGCAGCCTGATTCACCCGCCCGAATTCCTGTCGCTGGCAGTGCAGGCCCAGATGACCCCCTCGATGGATCGTGGCGTCATCAAGCGCGTCTTCGGCTGGCTCGCCTCCAATCCCGAGGCGCTCGCGCGCACCCACAAGTGTTCGATCAACCTCTCGGGGCTGACGATGAGCGAAGGATCGATCGCCGGCTACATCCGTGAGCAACGCGCCCTGTACGCAATTCCCGCCAACCAGATCGTGTTCGAGATCACCGAGAGCGAGGCAATCCGCAATCCGGCGGCCGCCTCACGACTGGTCGACGAACTCAAGGCCGACGGCTTCGGGATTGCGCTCGACGACTTCGGCACCGGGCTGGCGACCTTCGAATACCTGAAGCGTTTCCCGCTCGACTACCTCAAGATCGACGGCTCATTCATTCGCAGCCTGCCCACCGATGAAATCGACGAGGAAATTGTGCTCGCCACGGTACGGGTGGCGCGGCGGCTCAACATCTGCACGATTGCCGAGCACGTACACACCCGCGAAATCTTCGATCGCCTGACCGATCTCGGGGTGCGCAGCATGCAGGGTGAACTGCTCGGACGGCCGATCCGCATCGACCAATTCTTTGCCGCCATTGATGGCTATACCATCGCCGCTGCCGACCGCACCCGATCACGCTCGCTCATCGATCAGCAATCCGAGGAAACTTCGCGTCAGCGCTGAGCGCGGTGCCCGGCTTGCCAGCGCTGCAGGTCCGCGACCCGGTCGACATCCCACAGCTGGCGCAACAATTCGAGCTTGACCCCTGCTTGCAGCGCCGCCTGCCGGGTCTGCGCGAGCACCGCATCGCTGCCCCAGGAGATGCCCTCGAACAGCGCGCCCAGAGGGCGCCTTAGCGCGACCAGCGCATAGCCGCCGTCCTCGGCGGGATTGATCGCCGCATCGCTCGCCGCGAGTGCCGCAAAAGCGCTGTCCAGTTCGCGCACGCCCATCACCGGGCAGTCGCTGCCGATCAGCACCACCTGCTCGAAGCCGTCGGCAAAGGCGCGCTCGAAGGCATCGTGCATTCGTGCGCCGAGATCGCCGCCGCGCTGCTCCTGCCACCCGAAGCCGAGGCGGCTGGCCCGTCCCTCCAGTTCGCCCGCTCCGTCAAACCCGGCTCCGGCCAATATCACCGCGACGCCGCCCCGCTGCCGGTAACGCTGCGCCAGGCGTAGCGTGCGGGTTAGTAGTTGCCGGTAGACCCGCAGCGCCGCAAGCTCACCGATTTCGGCCGCCAGGCGCATCTTGACCCGCCCGGCGATCGGTTCGCGCGCGAACACGATCAACGCCCGGCGCTCCGGTGCCGTCACTACCCGCTCCCGCCGGCCCTGCTCTGCGTCGTCGGGCGCCAGTGGTCCGCCCAGCCCCGATTCCTGGCCAGGAACCGATTCTGATACTCCGTAATAGCGCCGGTGCAGAGACTCCGGTGAAACGCCCAGAGCGTAGAGCGCACGATAGAGCCACATCGAGGCCACTGTGCGCAGCGCACCGTGCTCCTGCCAGCGCCGTGACGAGCTCGTCACGACGGCGCGCAAACCCAAGGGCTGACCGACCGCGAGTTTGAGCCGGCGGCAAATCTCGATGTCCTCCATCAGGGGCTGCGCGGCAAAGCCGCCGATCAACTCCCAGGCGATTGCGGTCACGAAGATCGCCTGATCGCCAGTGGCGATTCCGGTCAGGCGCGAGCGCAGATTCATCGCCCCTGCAACCAGCCGCAACAGCGGCGATGGCGGTTCGAGACGGACGTCGAACCGACCCCAGGCGGCCTCGCGGGGCGCGAGGTCCAACGCGGCGTCGAGCTCGGCGAGGCCGTCCGCTGGCAACCGGCAGTCAGCGTGCAGAAACACCAGCACGTCTGCAGTCACCGCGGCGGCTCCGGCGTTCATTTGCGAAGAGCGCCCCGGCGCTACCTCGAGCACCGTCGCGCCGGCGCCGGCGGCAAGCTCTCGCGTCCGGTCGCTGCTGCCACCATCGACCACCACAGACACCACCGCTGGCGTCTCCGGCGCCGAGCCTGGCGCCACGGCCTGCGCCCAGTAGGCGGACGCCTCGTCGACCGAGGCCAGCGCCGCGCCGATCAACTCCTCTTCATCCAGCGCTGGGATGATGACCGCAATGCTTCGTCTCACTTTCCTAGGCTCCTCGTTGCCGACCATAGTAACGCCCTACCCATGCCGGCAAGCGTCGCGCGCTGCGCCAACAACTTGCCGAGATGCGCCCGGCCTGCCTTCGCTTCGGTCAGCGTGAAATGGACCAGCTCAGCGCGTTGCCGCGACCTTGAGCTGCTCGGGCTGGGCCAGGGCACCGCTGCACGAACTGCCCTGCCCGGCAGTGCAACCGTAGCAATGGCCAGCGACCGCGATCGGATTTCCCGCCAGCGATTCGCCGCTGACCTCAGTCACGTGCGTCATCGCCCGCCCACCACTGCGCAGCGGCAGGTCCAGCATCTGGTTGAAATCGCAGTCATGGAGATAGCCGCGCCAGTCGACGCTCACCGTGTCGCGGCACATCACCGCATCGAGGTTCGCATCCGAGTGCGCGCTGCAAAGCAGCCCCATATAGGAATCGAACTGCCCATTGGACACCAGCATCGATCCGAAACGCTGGATTGGCATGTTGGTAAGGGTAAGCAAGCGCGAGAAAACAATACCGTAGCGCTCACCGAGCATGCGGCGATAGTCGTGCTCGAGAGCTTCCTGCGGCGGTGGCAATACCGCCCCCTGGGGGTTGTAGACCAGGTTGAGTTCCAGCTCGCTGCCATAGCCAAGTTCATTGAGCCGGCGCAGTGCCCGGATGCTCTCCCCAAAAA
>JAHYJF010000157.1 GCA_019428955.1 Burkholderiaceae bacterium | reverse complement strand
CCGCCAGCACCAGGCAACCCGGGTGACGGTGCTGATAAACAAGCCGATTGGCTATGTCTCCGGACAACCAGAAGACGGCCACGAGCCGGCGATAGTGCTGGTGCGCCCCGAGAACCGCTGGACCGAAGACCGCGGTCCGCAACGCTTTCAGTCCGGGCAACTGCGTGGCTTGGCGCCCGCCGGCCGGCTCGACATCGACTCCACCGGCCTGCTGGTCATGACCCAGGACGGGCGGGTGGCGCGGCGCCTGATTGGCGCCGACTCCGAGATCGAAAAGGAGTATCTGGTTCGGGTGGCCGGTACGCTCTCGGAAGAGGGCCTGAACCAGCTCCGGCACGGACTCTGGCTCGACGGGCAGGCGTTGCGTCCGGCGGCGGTTTCCTGGCAGAACGAGCACCAGTTGCGATTTGCGCTGCGCGAGGGCAAGAAGCGCCAGATTCGCCGGATGTGCGATCTGGTCGGGCTGACCGTTACCGGTCTCAAGCGGGTGCGTATCGGCAGCGTGATGCTGGGCCAACTGCCGATAGGCCAGTGGCGTTACCTGCGCCAGGACGAGAAGTTCTGAGCTTCGCGGCACCCGGTGCCGGCGAGCGCCTACTGCTTGACCTTCAACCCCATCTGGCTTGCGGCGATTACGGCCTGGGTGCGGTTGCGCACTCCCAGAGCCCTGAGCACCGCACTGACATGGACCTTGACCGTGCCCTCGGCCAGTTCGAGTTCGCGACATATCAACTTGTTGGGCAGGCCGCGCAGGATTAGCCTCAGCACGTCGACCTGGCGTTCGGTCAGTCCCATTTTGCGCGGATCGGAACAGGCCTGACGGCGCAGCTGGATCGGGTCGCTGGTGCGCAACGGCCCGCCGGTTACCAGTTCGTGGGGAACGTAGATGTGGCCGGCGACGATCATGCGCAGCGCATTCATGATGACGTCGGACTGCATGGTCTTGGGAATGTAGCCAACCGCTCCGAGGTCGAGGCACTGGATGATGGTTTGCCGCTCGATATCGCCCGACATGACCACGATCGGCAGGTCGGGACGGAGTTCGCGAATGCTCGCCAAGCCATCGAAACCGTCAGTGTCGGGCAGCCCCAGGTCGAACAGCACGCAGTCGTAGTTCGTGCCCAGCGCCAGCCGACGGCGGGTCTCCGCGAGCGAGGCGGTCATCTCGGTGTGGCATCCGGGAGCGAGCATCGCGAGGGTCTGCCCGATCGCGTCGCGCATGATCGGGTGGTCGTCGACGACCATGAAGCGGCGTCCCGCGGTTGAATCGGATGCGGCCTCGAAACCGCTCTGGGGGGTGCGGGTGGTCTTCTCGATGTTGCTGGCTGCAAGTTGCATGGCGAGCTCTCTTTAGTGGTGCTTGGCGTGAGGCTCAAAGTTAGCCTCTGGCCGAGGCTCTGTAAACTAGACTTATGGACGAGGCGAAAGTGAAATCCACAGGCATTGGCCAGGTCGCCGAGGGCACCTTGCAGGCCGCTGATTACCGTTTCTCGATCGCTCCGATGCTCGATTGGACCGATCGGCACTGTCGCTATTTCCACCGCCAGCTGAGTCAGCACGCCCGGCTCTATACCGAGATGATCACCACTAGCGCGCTGATTCATGGTGATCGGCAGCGCTTGCTGGCCTTTGACGAATCCGAGCACCCCCTGGGCCTGCAACTCGGCGGCAGTGATCCGGCCGAACTGGCACGGGTGGCCCGGATGTCACGTTCCTGGGGCTACGACGAGATCAACCTCAACTGCGGCTGCCCCAGCGACCGGGTGCGCCACGGTTCCTTCGGCGCCTGCCTGATGGCCGAGCCGGAGCTGGTTGCCAGATGCGTCACTGCCTTGCGCGCTGCGGTCGATTGCCCGGTAACGGTCAAGCACCGGTTGGGGATCGACCGGATCGAGGAATACTCCTTTGTGCGCGACTTCGTCGGCACGGTGGCGCGCGGCGGCTGCGAGGTTTTCTTCGTTCACGCCCGTAACGTCTGGCTCAAGGGATTGAATCCGCGCGAAAACCGCGAGGTGCCGCCGCTGCGTTATGAATACGCGCGGCGTCTCAAACAGGACTTTCCGGCGCTGACCATTGTGCTCAACGGCGGCTTGCGCTGCCACGCGCAGATCGAACTCGAGCGCTCGGGTGTCGACGGAGTCATGATCGGACGGGCGGCCTACGAGGATCCCTGGCTGCTCGCCGAAGTCGACGCGCGCCATTTCCCGGAGCGCCCGGCGCGCTCCGCTCCGACCCGTGAACTGGTGGCCGAGCGGATGCGCGCCTATGCTCTCGCCCAACGGGCCAAAGGGGAGCCGCTGCGGGCGATAGTTCGCCATATGCTGGGCTTGTTCAATGGCTTGCCGGGCGCGCGTTCCTGGCGCCGGACGCTGAGCGACGCCAACCTGCTCCTTGATGCCGGCCCGGAGCTGATCGACGCAGCGTTGGCGGCGCGCGAAGCCGCCGCGCAGCGCAGCGCCGGCGCGTTGGCGGAAGCGCTCGCTGAGCGGGAAGCGGAACGTATCATAGGATGATGACAACGGTTGCTTCAGCAAGCAGGGGTGCGTTCGGCCGCGTCGTCAGACGCCTGAGGCAAATTTGGGGCCGTGCCGCGGCGCTTGAATTGCCCCAGACCGGGGCCAGTCTCGCCTTCCTCTCGCTGCTTGCGATCGTGCCGATCATCTCGGTGGGTTTTGCGGTGCTCTCGGTATCGCCTGACTTCGCCCAATGGCGCGGCGAGCTGCAGCGCTTCATGGCCGGGAACCTGTTCCCGGGCGCCTTCAGCAATACGGTGAGTTCCTACCTGCAGCAATTTGCCGATCGGGCCGGCGAACTGTCGTTGGTTGCAACCTTGGTGTTCTTCGCGACCGCGCTGAGCATGCTGTTCACGATCGATCGCAGCCTCAACCGGATCTGGGCGACGCCGCGGCCGCGCTCCTTCGGCCAGCGCCTGGTGCTGTACTGGGCGACGCTCACGATCGCGCCGCTGCTGCTGGGCGCCAGTCTCGCGGTCAACGGCATGATCGTCAGCGAATGGCTGCATGGCGGCGCCCTGCGCGAGCTGCGGACCCTCTGGCTCACGACGCTGCGCTGGATCATCAGTGGGGCCGCCCTGACGCTGCTCTACCGCCTGGTGCCCAACACCGCGGTGCGCTGGCGCGATGCCTTGTGGGGGGCGGTTGCCGCCGCGATCGTGCTGGAGCTGTTGCGCCGCGGCTTCGGCCTGTACCTGGAACGGCTCCCGACCTACACCATCGTCTATGGGACGTTTGCCGCCTTGCCGATGTTCCTGCTCTGGTTGTTCCTGTTCTGGACCGCGGTGCTGATCGGGGCGGTAGTGGCCTCGCGGGGGTTGCTCGCGCCGCTGGGAGACGACCCTGACCAAGTCAATTCTCCCGGGGGGCAATTCCTCGACGCGGCCCGGGTACTGGCCGAACTGGCGCGCCAGGCGCCCGATGCCAAAGGCGCCGGCCTCCCGGCCGGACACTGGCGCCAGGTATTCGACGACGATCCGCAACGGGCTCTCGCCACCATCCAATTGCTGGCCGACAACGGCTATGTCGTGCGGATGATCATCTTCGGGCTGGACGGCATCCACTCCGATGAGCCGGGCGGAATCTGGGACGAACACTGGGCGCTGGCCCGACCCGCCAGTGAGTTGCGGGTGCGCGACTTGTTCGATGCGACCTGGGGCGCCGAGAGCATCCTTGCCGGCCTGAACGAACTCGATCAGCCCCTCGGGCTGTGGGCCAACGGTCCGGCGCGCGCGCTCGAGGCCTAGGCCCCGGCAGTTTCTCGCGTCAGACGAAGTCGCGCAGCGCTTCCAGGACGCGGTCGGGCTGCTCGGCCATCATCGCGTGGCCGCTGCCGGCGATGCTCACGACCCGTGGCGGCGGGGCCGGCGCGGTGCCGGCCTGAGGAGCCGGGCGTGCGCTGGCCTGGCGCAGATGCTCGAGCAATTCTCGCGCCGCCTTGGGCGGCGTCATCATGTCCCGCGCGGCGCTCACCACCAGCACCGGGCAGCGCACCTCATCGGCGGCGGCCAAGCCGTTCTCATAGGCATTGCAGGCATTGAAATCGTTGAACAGGACCCCGGGCGCCTGGCGCTCCATCAGCCGGCGGTTCTGCCAATAGACCGAGAACCCCGGCCCCGGGGTTCCGGGTCGGGGCGTGAGCGAACTGTGCGACCAGGCATTGATCATGGCGAACGCATCAGGCTCGTGGTCGCGCGCAGCGTTGAGCAACACGTCGGAAACCTTCATCGGGACGGCGACGCCCAATAGCGCCAGGCGCTCCGCCAGCTGCGGCGCGCGCGCCGCGGTCTCGAGCGCGATCAGCGAACCCATCGAGTGTCCGACCAGCGCGGCCTTGGCAACCCCGGCCGCCGCCAGCAGGGCCTGCAGCCAGTCGGCCATCGCCTCCACTGTCGCCAGCGCCGGGCCGGCGCTGCGGCCATGGCCCGGCAGGTCGACGGCCAGCACCGAGCGGCCATGATGGGCCAGGTAGCGCGACTGCAGGATCCAGACACTGTGGTCGTGCTGGGCGCCGTGGACGAATGCGACCACGGGAGCGGCGGGATCGAAGCTGCGCCCCCCGGTGTAGGCGTAGGCGCGGCGGCCGTTGACGTCAAACCACATGGCTGGGCTGGTCCTCCTGGAGTTGGCGTGGAGCGGGCGCTGTGCGGCCTTAACCGCGTTGCGCCGCCTTGAACGCGGCATTTAGGTCGTCGATCAGGTCGTCCGGATCCTCGAGTCCGATCGACAGGCGCAGCGTCCCTTCGCGAATTCCGGCGGCCTCGAGCGCTGCGGTATCGACCCGGAAGTGGGTCGTCGACGCGGGATGAATCACCAGTGAGCGGGCGTCGCCGACATTGGCCAGGTGGGAGAACAACCGCAACGCCGAGACGAAACGCCGGCCGGCCGCCCGGTCGCCCTTGAGGTCGAAGCTGAACACCGCGCCACAGCCGCGCGGCAGCAGCCTTTGGGCGAGCGCGTGGTCGGGGTGGCTGGCCAGCCCGGGGTGGGCAACGCGCGCGACCATGGGGTGCGCTTCAAGGTGTTCGGCGATGCGCTGGGCGTTGGCCACGTGACGGGCCATGCGCAGCGGCAGCGTCTCGATGCCCTGCAGGATCTGGAAGGCGTTCATCGGGCTCATGCACGCGCCGAAGTCGCGCAGGCCCTCGCGGCGGGCGCGCAGCAGGAACGGCGCGACCGTCGATTCCTCCGCAAAGACCATGCCGTGGAAGCCATCGTAGGGTTCGGTCAGTTCGGGAAACTTGCCCGCTGCCGTCCAATCGAAGGTTCCAGTGTCGACCAGCAAGCCGCCGACCACCGTGCCGTGTCCGCACAGGAACTTGGTTGCCGAGTGCTGGATGAGGTCGGCGCCGAACTCGGCGGGACGCATCAGCCACGGGGTGGTGAAGGTCGAGTCGACCATCAACGGCACGCCATGGGCGTGGGCGATATCGGCGAGGGCCGGGATATCGAGCACGTCCAGGCCAGGGTTGCCCAGCGTTTCGCCAAAGAGCAGCCGGGTGTTGGGGCGCAAGGCCGCGCGCCAGGCGTCGAGATCGCGGGGATCGACAAAGGTGGTCTCGATGCCGAAGCGCCGCAGCGTGAAGTGCAGCAGGTTGTGCGAGCCGCCGTACAAGGCGCGCGAGGCCACGATGTGGGCGCCGGCCCCGGCTATGGTGGCTATGCCAAGGTGCAGCGCCGCCTGGCCGCTGGCCGTGGCCACCGCGCCCACCGCCGCCTCGAGCGCCGCAATGCGTTCTTCCAGCACGGCAACGGTCGGATTGCTGATGCGCGAGTAGACGTGGCCGGACTGCTCCATGTTGAAGAGCGCCGCCGCCTGGTCCGAGTCGTGAAACACGAACGAGCTCGAGAGGTAGATCGGGGTCGCGCGCGCGCCGAATTCCTCATCCGGACGGGCGCCCGCGTGCACGGACAAACTGTCGAAACGCAGGGGGTCGCTCTTGGCCATCGGGAAATGCTAGCACGCAGGCGCCGCTTTTGGGTGCCGGCCGGCCGGGATGGGTGGCGGCAGTCGATTCCCGCCGCGGGCGCTTTCCCGTCCGTTCGTCGGCGCAGCAGGCGAGCCCATCGGTCGGCACAGGGCCTGCGCTTCCGTTTGGCGACCCGGGCGGGGAAAATACCATTTGGCACGGGATCCTGTTGCCGTGGGAGAATCTCTTCATGAACGATCAAGCTTCCTTCCGAGTGGCCGCCGCCGGACTTGATCCGCGCGACGCGCGGTTGATCGAGATCGTTTTCCGGCACAGCCAGTACAACCGCTTCCAGTTCCAGCTGGTATCTACCGTCGAACCGGAATGGATGGATATCCTGGTCGCCAACACCACCGCTCCCGAAGGATTGGCCGCAGTGACCCGGCTGCGCTCGTTGCGCAGCGAAGTGCCGGTGATCGCCGCGGTGCCGCGCGGGGCTGCCAGCCCGGCCCGCTACTCGATCTCGATCGAGCGCCTGACGCTGCAACTGCTGCCGATTCTCAACCGGGTCGTCGAACAGGAAATCGTCGCCCCGCAGGAGCGCTCGCGCGAGGTCGCAAGCCAACCAGCGCGGATTCCCGGCTCAATCAGCGCTCCGACGCAGCTTGCGCCGGCACGATCGACTGGGTCAGTCCAGTCGGCGGCGCCAGCTCGGGCCCCGTCCTTGGCGCCAGTCCCGGCCAGTCGGTTGACGGCGCCAGGCCAGCCCGCTGCCGCTCCAGCGCCGTCACCATCATCCCAGGCCGCCGCGGCACCGCGCCCGGCACCGGTTCCGGCCGCGCCGCCGCCCGCCGCGCAGGCGGCCCCACCCCGGCCGTCGCGTCCCGCCGAGCGCCAGGTCTCCAAGCTGGTCGAATTTCCGGGCAGTGCCGAGCGCTCTGCCCAGCGCATTCGGGTGCTGGTGGTCGATGACAGTCCGACCGTTCGCCAGCAACTGTCGATAGCGCTCAACCGGATGGGACTGGCCTGCGACGCGGTTGACTCGGCGGCCGCGGCAATCGAAATCATGAGCCAGACGCATTTTGATCTCGCCCTCGTCGACGTGGTGCTCGGCCAGACCGATGGCTATCGCCTGACCCGCGAAATTCGCCGCTCCCATCGCTCGACTCCGGTCATCATCCTGACCAGCAAGTCCTCGCCCTTTGACCTTGCCCGCGGCGCACTGGCCGGCTGCAAGGCGTATCTGGTCAAGCCGGTGCCATTGCGCAAGCTCGAGGCGGCGGTGACCAAGGTTTTGCGCAAGACCCTGGCGATCGACGATCTCGCGGCCCTGATGCAGCCGATTCCGCGCGCGGTGCGCCCCCAGGACACCAGCGGCACAGGGCCGGATTCACGACTGGAGGGTACGAGGCGATGAATCGGGCGCTGGTGGTCGACGATGTCGCCGCGGAGCGCGAACGGATGGCGTCGATCCTGCGTGCTGCCGGCTGGGCCGTCAGCACCGCAGCCAGCGGCGCCGAGGCCATCGCGTGCGCCCGCGCCGAATCCCCCAATATCATCTTCCTGGACATCGTGATGCCGGAGATGGACGGCTACCAGGCCTGCCGGCTACTCGCCGCCGACCCGGTGACCCGCGCCATTCCGGTGATCTTCGTTTCCAGCAAGAGCCAGCGCGCCGACCAGGTCTGGGCGCGGGCACTCGGCTGCCGGGACCTGATTGGCAAGCCTTATCGCGGCGAACAGTTGCTCCAAGCCCTGCGCCATGCCGCCTGAGGCGGAGCCCGTGTCCAAGCCTGAAAGCCAGTCGCAGGCCCCGGCGTCGGTCAAGGCGCGCTTTGGCGTGATGTTGGCCGGGGTGCCGGTGCTGCTGCCCGGCGGGGTGATTACCGAATTCGTGGTCCAGGCGAGCGTCTACCCCGTGCCGCGGGCGCCGCAGCGTCTGCTGGGCCTGATGCAGGTTCGTGGCCAGCCAGTGCCGGTGTTCGACGCTGCACTGCAACCGCCGCGCGAATTGCCGCTTCTGCGCCGGCGCGATGTGCTGGTCGTGGGCACCGGTGTGGAAGCCGGTGCGCTGGCGATCGACTCCGCCCCGCGCCAGCTCGCCCTGATTTCCCTGGAGGCGCTGCCAGCCGTTCCCGAGAGCTGTTTTGCAGAGGCCATTGAAGGGGCGTATTACGATCCGTCTGAACCGCAGCGCGTGTGGTGGCAACTCGCCCCGTCGCGGCTGTTCATTATCCTTGCGCGCCGGGTGGACGGGTAATGAAGAGGTTTTTCGAGTGGCTCGCCGGGATTTTCGGGGGCGGCAATTTCGGTGCCAGCCTGCGAGCCAGGATCGCCCT
>JAHYJF010000156.1 GCA_019428955.1 Burkholderiaceae bacterium | reverse complement strand
GTGCTCGCCGCGCTGGTAGCGGCGTTCGAATTCCCGCAACTCATCAGGACCCAGCACCCGGCGCGCGAACCTTTGCCCCCAACGCGCGAGCAAGTTCTCGATGCGCTCGATGCGGACGATGTCAGTCCCGATCCCGTGGATCACCGCACACCGCCCTCGCGCATCAGCCGCTTCATTTCCCGCACCGCCTCGCGCAGCCCGACGAACAGGGCGCGGGAGACGATCGCGTGGCCGATGTGCAATTCGCGCACCCCCGCAATCGCCGCCACCGGCTGGACGTTGAAATAGTTCAGCGCGTGGCCGGCGTTGAAACGCATTCCCAGCTCGCCAATCGCGTTGCCGGCAGCCCGAATCCGTTCGAGTTCCGCGACCACTGCCGGGCTCTCGCTATCCCGGCCCAGTGCCCGAAAGGCGTGTGCGTACGGGCCGGTATGGATTTCACAGACCCGGGCGCCGATCCGGGCGGCGGCCTCGACCTGCGCCAGGTCGGCGTCGATGAACACGCTGGTGAGGATTCCGGCAGCGGAGAGCTGGGTGATCACCTCGCGCAGCGCCGCTTCCTGCGCCACGATGTCCAGCCCGCCTTCGGTGGTTACTTCCTGGCGTCCTTCGGGCACCAGCATGGCCATTTCAGGGCGCAGTCCGATGGCAATGCCAACCATCTCGGCAGTCGCTGCCATTTCCAGGTTGAGCTTGATCTGGGTCAGGTCGCGTAGCCGCCGGACATCCTCGTCCTGGATGTGGCGCCGGTCCTCGCGCAGATGCACCGTGATCCCGTCGGCCCCCCCGAGGTGGGCTTCGACTGCCGCCCAGATCGGGTCCGGCTCGTAGGTTGCCCGCGCCTGCCTCAGCGTGGCGACGTGGTCGATATTGACACCAAGTTCGATCATTGTTGCTCCGCTCGCGCTGTTGGCACCGCGGCGCGGCACCAGGAAAATCAGAGATTCTGCAGATCGATCAGGATCTGGCGGCTCTTCAATACGCTGCCGTCAAGGTGATGTCCGACGATCGAGCGCATCAGGTATTTTGCCTCGTGGCGGCTGCGTTGGGCGCTGTAGCACCCGGCCGCGATGTCACGCAGGGTGCTGCCATGCACCAGTCCCGTCGCCCCGGCGTCGGCAGCAACGAGCGCAAAACCCGCGCCCGGCTGCCAGGTGTAGCGCCGCTCATCCTCGATCGGCGACTGGGCAGTGTCACACGACAGGTCCGGAGCGTAGCCGGTTTCACGCAACAGGGTCCACTCGAAACGCCGCAAGGCCTCGTCGAACGCGGTGCCACTGGCCATCTCCCGCAGCGCCAGGGCATAGGCGTCGAACAGCCCCGGATGAGCATCCTCGCGGGCCAGCAGCTTGATCAGCAGTTCGTTGAGGTAGAAGGCGCACAGCAACCCCTGGCCCCGCGGCGAATCCACCCCGCCGACCCACTCGATCCCGGTCAGCGTGCGCAGTTCTCCGCGCCCCGAGTAGGACAGCGCCAGCGGCTGGAACTGCAGCAGCACCGAGCGCAAGGCGGAACGCGGCCGGCGAGCGCCCTTGGCCACGGCCGCGACCCGCCCGTGCTCGCGGGTGAACAGGTCCACCACCAGGCTGCTCTCGCTGTACGGGGTCGCATGCAGCAGGTAACCGAGGGCCCCGCTGATCCGGGAAGACGCCGCCATCGCTGCCGCTACTCGTAACCGTAGGACCGCAAACTCTGTTCGCTAGCCGCCCAGCCTGCCCTGACTTTGACAAATACTTCCAGGTACACCTTCTTGCCGAGCATCTTCTCGAGATCGACCCGCGCCTCACTGGCGATGCGCTTGATGCGGGTGCCGCCCTTTCCCAGCACGATCGCCTTCTGACCCTCGCGCGCCACCAGGATGAACGCGAAGATCCGGCACAAACGCGGCAACTCCTCGAACTTCTCGATCGCCACGGTGCTCTCATAGGGCAGTTCGTCGCCGAGCAGCCGGAACACCTTCTCGCGGATCAGTTCGGCCGCCAGGAAGCGTTCGCTGCGATCGGTGAACTCGTCCTGACCATAGACCGGCGGCGCCACCGGGAGGCGCGCGGCACACTGCGCCAGCAGCACGTCAACCTGCTTGCCGGTCTTGGCGCTGATCGGCACGATCTCGGCATAGCGGCCGCTAGCCCCCAGGCGCTCGGCGATGGCGAAAAGCTTGGAACGGTCGCTGACGGTGTCGATCTTGTTGATCGCCAGGATCAGCGGCGTCGACTCCGGCACCAGTTTCGCGACCCACTCGTCACTAGCGGTCCAGCCAGCGGCGTCACAAACCATCACCACCACGTCGGCGTCGATCGCCACCTGGGCGGCGGTGCGGTTCAGGACCCGGTTCATCGCCCCGCCGCTGCGGGTCTGGTAGCCCGGGCTGTCGAGCAGCAGGAGTTGCGCGCCCGGGCAGTTGACCACCCCGGTAATGCGATGCCGGGTAGTCTGCGGTCGCGACGATGTTATCGAGAGCTTCTGGCCGACCAGGAAATTGAGCAAGGTCGACTTGCCAACGTTCGGCCGGCCGACTATTGCCACGTAACCGCAGCGAAAATCGCCTGCGACGCTCCCGGTTGTGTCCTCTGACACTTCGTTCGTCATCAGCCCCTGCTCATTTCGTTGCTCGGGGCGCCCTTCTCATCGGCGCTCTCGGTGGTGACTTCCGGACTAGCCGGGGCCGCCGCAGCGCTCGCCCGACGACGGGCGGCGCGGCGCGCCTTGGGGACTGCCTCGGCGGCCTTCAGCGCTTCGAGCGCTCGCTTGGCCGCTTCCTGTTCGGCCGCTCTTCTCGAGCCGCCCCGGCCCTGCACCCGGATCGAAAATTTCGGGATCGTGCACTCGAGCTCGAACAACTGAGCGTGGGCCGCGCCGTGGGTGGCCACCACCGTGTACACCGGCAACGGCAACTTCTTGCCCTGGAGGGATTCCTGGAGCAGCGTCTTGGCGTCCTTGCCGAGCGTCTTGGGATCGAGATCGTGAAGTACCGGGGCATATAGCAGGCGCAAGGAGCGCCGCGCCGCGTCGAATCCCCCGTCGAGGTAGACGGCCCCGACCAGCGCCTCGAAGGCATCAGCCAGGATCGACGGCCGCCGGAAACCGCCACTCTTGCGCTCGCCGTCGCCGAGCAACAGGTGCTGGCTCAACTCGAGGCGCTGAGCGACTTCGAAAAGGGCTTGCTGACGGACCAGATTGGCACGCACCCGCGACAGATCGCCCTCGTCGAGCTTGTTGAAATGTTCGTAGAGCAACGCGGCCACCGCGCAGTTGAGCACCGAATCGCCGAGGAACTCAAGTCGTTCGTTATTGGGTTGACCGAAGCTGCGGTGGGTCAGCGCCTGGCGCAACAGAGACTGGTCAGCAAATTGGTAGCCGAGCCTCTCCTGCACCAGTTCCAGGTTCATTACCGGCCCGCTGCCGGATTCGGCCTGCGGCACATCAGCTCCTAACGTTGACCCGAGTCGCCCTCGAAGTCGAACAAGAGGTTAATCGGGCCGACCATGTGGACCCGACGCTCATAGCGAAAAGAAATCTTGGCTTCGTTCTGGGTCTTGGCGATGATCAGGTCGCGTCCTGCGATGGTCTCGATGTCCTCGATCGCCGCATAACGATCGAACGCCCTCTGGATTTCTGCCGCGCTCTCCGTACCCTCGGTGGCGATCTGGTTGACCGCACGCTGGATGGCCGCGTATTCGAGCAAGGCCGGCGCCGATTTCATCGCCGTGCCGCCGAGAACGACCACCAGCACCAGGATCGCGAGAACACTGAAGAAACCGAACCCACGCTGCGCCTTGCCCGTAAAGTCCATTCTATCGATGTTCATCGAAACCTCCCTATCCGGCTCAGGTCGCCGAAATTCATCCACACGAAGAATGCCCTGCCCACCAGGTTCTGCTCCGGAACGAAGCCCCAGAAGCGCGAATCGAAACTGTTCTCGCGATTGTCGCCCATCATGAAATAGTGCCCCGGCGGAACGGTACAAACCACGCCGCCAGTGCTGTAACGGCAATTCTCCATGAACCGGAACCTGTCGATGGGTGCGATGAAAGACGGTTTTTCCAATTCTGTCAATATCTTATGCTCGACAGTTCCCAAAGTTTCTGAATATTGGGCAGAGTAACTCAGGCGGTCGGAATCGTAGAATTCACCCGCCGCTGCCAGGGCTACCTCGACGCCATTTATGCTCAGGTGCTTGTTCAGGTATGACACGGTATCGCCCGGCAGGCCGACCACCCGCTTGATGTAGTCGACCGACGGATCCCGCGGAAAGCGGAACACCACCACGTCGCCACGCTGCGGTTCACCGAACTCGATCACCTTCTGGTTCACTATCGGCAGGCGCACTCCGTAGACGAACTTGTTGACCAGGATCAGGTCGCCGATGCGCAGGGTCGGGATCATCGATCCCGACGGGATCTTGAAGGGCTCGTAGAGGAACGAGCGCAGGAAGAAGACTACGAAGATCACTGGGAACAATCCCGCGGTGTACTCGACCAGGACCGGTTGGCTGACATACTTCTCGCGCAGCGCAACCCTTTCCAGCTCTACTGCGGTCGCGCCTTGCGCCAGGAGCAGGCCAGGAGCCGTGGTCCGGTCGAACTCGCCCAGGGCGGCGTCGGCATCCCGCAAGCGCTGTGGCCGCAGCCAGAAGCGCTCGAGCAGCCACGCCACGAAGGTTATGACCAGTAATACGAACAGAATCAGCGCAAAGTTCATCTATCGTCCACCTGGAGTACCGCAAGGAAGGCCTCCTGCGGGATTTCGACGCTGCCAACCTGCTTCATGCGCCGCTTGCCGGCCTTCTGCTTCTCGAGCAGTTTCTTCTTGCGCGTGATGTCGCCGCCATAGCACTTGGCCAGCACGTTCTTGCGCAGTGCCTTGATGTCCTCCCGGGCGATGATGTTGCTGCCGACCGCCGCCTGGATGGCCACGTCGAACATCTGACGCGGAATCAGCTTGCGCAGCTTGGCCGCGACCTCGCGCCCGCGGCTCTGGGACACCGAGCGGTGCACGATCAGCGACAGGGCATCGACTTTCTCGGCGTTAACCAGGATGTCGAGCTTGATCACGTCCGAGGCCCGATATTCGAGGAATTCATAGTCCATCGAGGCGTAGCCGCGCGATGCCGACTTGAGCTTGTCGAAGAAGTCGAACACGATTTCGTTGAGCGGCAGTTCATAGGAGACATGAACCTGGCGGCCGTGGTAGGCCAGGTTGGTCTGCACGCCGCGTTTGCCGGTGCACAGCGTGATCACCGGCCCGACATACTCCTGGGGCACGAATACCGTCATGGCGACGATCGGTTCCCGGACCTCGGCGATCTTGGACGGATCCGGCATCTTGAACGGGTTCTCGACGCGCAACAGCGTGCCATCAAGCAGCAACACCTCGTAGATCACCGTCGGCGCGGTCGTGATCAGTTCCATGCCGAACTCGCGCTCAAGCCGCTCCTGGACGATGTCCATGTGAAGCAGGCCGAGAAAGCCGCAGCGGAAGCCGAAGCCCAACGCCTGCGAGACCTCGGGCTCGAAGTGCAGTGAGGCGTCGTTCAGCTGCAGTTTCTCGAGCGCATCGCGCATCGCCTCGAACTGGTTGGCCTCGACCGGGTAGAGTCCGGCGAACACCGACGGCTTGACCTCCCGGAAACCGGGCAGCGGGGCGCTGGCGGACGGGTTCACGTGCGTTACAGTATCGCCGACCTTGGCTCCCTTGAGTTCCTTGACTCCGGCGATCACGAAACCGACGTCACCAGCTGAGAGGCAGGCGCGCGGCTGCGACTTGGGGGTGAATACGCCCACCTGATCACAGCCGTAGACTACCCCGGTGGCCATCATCTTGATCCGGTCGCGCGGCTTGATCGCGCCGTTTACCACTCGCACCAACATCACGACCCCGACGTAATTGTCGAACCAGGAGTCGATGATCAGTGCCTGCAGGGGCGCATCGACCTTGCCTTTGGGCGGCGGGATGCGCTCGACGATCGCCTCGAGAATCTCTTCGATCCCTTCGCCGGTCTTGGCGCTAGCGAGGATCGCCCGGGAGGCATCGATTCCTATCACATCCTCGATTTCGGCGGCCGTCGACTCCGGATCGGCCTGTGGCAGGTCCATCTTGTTGAGCACCGGGAGCACCTCGACGCCCAGTTCGATCGCGGTGTAGCAGTTGGCCACGGTCTGGGCCTCGACTCCCTGCGAGGAGTCGACCACCAACAGCGCGCCTTCGCAGGCCGAGAGCGACCGACTGACTTCGTAGGCGAAGTCGACATGGCCGGGAGTATCGATCAGGTGGAGCTGGTAGAGCTGCCCGTCCTTCGCCCGGTACTCGAGCGCGGCGGTTTGGGCCTTGATCGTGATCCCCCGCTCGCGCTCCAGCGCCATCGAGTCGAGCACCTGTTCGTCCATCTCGCGTTCGGACAGTCCGCCGCAGCGCTGGATCAGCCGGTCGGCAAGCGTCGACTTGCCGTGGTCGATGTGCGCGATGATCGAGAAATTGCGGATATGCTGCATGCGGCCAAGGCCTCGGGATTGCTGCGGCGCACTAAGCGGGACGCAACCGTTGTCAAATGCAAGCGCGCCGGAAGCCCGGCGCGAGCCTGCATTCTACCGGATCGGCCCCATTCCCGGAACCTGACCTACTTTGCCGGTCGGATCGGCACAAAGGCCGCGCTGTCGCCCCGGCGCACCAGCGCCACGTGGGCCTTGCGCGAGTCGAGCTTGGCCACCAGGGCGTTGAACTGCTTTGCGCTGGTCACGTCCTGGTTGTCGACCCCCAGGATGACGTCACCGGTCCGGATCCCCGCCTGTGCCGCCGCCCCGTCAACGCTGTCGACCAGCACTCCGGAGCGAATCCGCAGTTCCTGCCGGCGTTCGTCGGAGAGATCCGAAACCACCAGACCGAGTTTGTTCGCTACCGGCGCCTTAGGTTTGGTTCCGGGGCTCGGCGCGCCGGCCCGGCTGGCGGTCTTGTCGGACACCATCTCGCCGACCGTAACCGTCAGGTCGCGCAACGCCCCCTTGCGCCAAACCTGGATCGCGGCTTTGGTTCCCGGCGCGGTACTGCCAACCATGCGTGGCAGGTCGCTGGAGCGCTCGATGGTCTTGCCGGCGAAGCGCGTGATGATGTCCCCGACTTCCAGTCCGGCGCGCTCGGCGGGGCCGCTGGGATCGACGCTACGCACAACCGCCCCGGCAGCCTTGGGCAAGCCCAGCGGTTCCGAAACATCCTTGGTAACTTCGGCAATTCCCACGCCGATGCGCCCCCTGACCACCCGACCGGTGGTACGCAACTGATCGGCTACCCGCATCGCCTCGTCGATCGGAATGGCGAACGAAATGCCCATGAATCCGCCGGTGCGGCTGTAGATCTGGGAATTGATCCCGACCGCCTCACCGGCCATGTTGAGCAGCGGCCCACCCGAATTGCCCGGGTTGACCGCAACGTCGGTCTGGATGAAGGGGAGGTATTCGCCGGTATCGCGCCCCTTGGCCGAGACGATGCCCGCGGTAACCGTGCTCTCGAGACCGAACGGCGAGCCAATCGCCAGGACCCACTCGCCCACCCGCAACCGGGTGGTATCGCCGATGGGCAGCCGCGGCAGGCTGGTGGCCTCGATCTTTACCAGCGCCACATCGGTGCGCCGGTCCGATCCCACCAGCTTGCCGCGAAACTCGCGATTGTCGGTCAACGTGACCAGGATCTCATCGGCTCCGTCGACCACGTGGTGGTTGGTCAGGATATAGCCGTCAGCGGAAATGATGAATCCCGAGGCCTGGCCGCGGGGAATTTCCTCGCCGCCGCCCGGTGAAGGAATCCGCGGATGGGGTGACTGGCGCGGTGGAAAGAAACGCTTGAAGAATTCGTACAGCGGGTCGTTTTCGTCGAGCCCTTCGGGCAACGGTACCGACGGCCCTGCCCCGGTGTCGGAACGCGCCTTCTCGGCGGTGCGAATGTTCACCACCGCCGGGGCCGCGCGTTCGACCAGATCGGCGAAATCGGGCAGGCCGCGAACCACTGCCGGCGCAACCGGCGCGGCGGTGGCGGTCGTCATCCCCAGGAACCCCAGGGTTGCCAGTCCACCAAGCAGTAGCGAGACAATCAAGCGTTTCATTTGTTCTCCAAGTGAAGCTGACCGGGGCACGCGGCGGTAGAGTAAGCGGCAAGCCGGATCAGGACCCATAGTTTAGGCGCCCTGCCCAATTTTCAAGTCTCGATCGGACCCCGATCACGTTCGACCCAAGTCAACCAACGCCCCAACGCAGCCCATTGTTGACCGCTGAACGCGCTGCGGGCCAGGACCAGCCGCAATGAGTCTCCGCCCGTGGTACGAAGGTCCAGCCAGGCGAACCGTGCCGTGAACTGCCAGCGGCGCAGCTCAGCCTCCTGGCCAGGATCGACGGAATCATCAGCTCGCCAGCAAACCGCACCGTCTTCGGCCACTCGCCGAATCC
>JAHYJF010000155.1 GCA_019428955.1 Burkholderiaceae bacterium | reverse complement strand
CCTGTCGGCCGGATGCCGAAACGGGGCCTTGACGGGCCCCGTTTCATTTTGAGGTGGCGCCACGGGAGAGGCATGGACACAGCAGCGATTGAAGCCCTGATCGGGCAGGCGCGGGAAACGGTTGCGGCGGCCGCGGATGCGGCCGCTCTGGCCAATGCCAAGGCGCGCTACCTGGGCCGCGATGGCGAACTGACCCGGCGGATGAAGGAACTCGCCAAGGTGGCTCCGGCGGAGCGTGCTGCCCAGGGCAAGCGGCTCAATGAGGTCAAGCAGGCGATCGAGGCTCTGGTCGCGGAGCGCGAGGCGCAAATCGATCATGCCCTGCTCGCGGCGCGGCTGGCGCAGGAAGCGATCGACGTCACCTTGCCGGGGCGCGGCACCGGCCGCGGCGGGTTGCATCCGCTAACGCTGACGATCGAACGGGTCGAGGAAATCTTCCGCTCGATCGGTTTCGATGTCGCCGATGGTCCCGAGATCGAGGAGGACTTCTTCAATTTCACGGCGCTGAACACGCCCGAGAATCACCCCGCGCGCTCGATGCATGACACCTTCTACGTCGAAGGCGGGTTGCTGCTTCGTACCCATACCAGTCCGATGCAGATCCGCTACGCGCGCCTGCACCAGCCCCCCATCCGGGTCATCGCGCCCGGCAAGACCTATCGGGTCGACTCCGACGCCACGCACTCGCCGATGTTTCACCAGGTCGAGGGCTTGTGGGTCGACGAGGACGTCAGCCTGGCGGATCTGAAGAACGTCTATACCGATTTCGTGGCGCAGTTCTTCGAGCGCGACGATGTCGAGGTGCGTTTCCGCCCCTCTTATTTTCCGTTCACCGAACCCTCGGCCGAGATCGATATCCGTTTCCCCGATGGCCCGCTGGCCGGACGCTGGCTGGAAGTCTGCGGTTCGGGGCAGGTTCATCCCAACGTGATCCGCAATATCGGTCTCGACCCGGAACGCTACGTGGGTTTCGCGTTCGGCTCGGGCATCGAGCGCCTCGCGATGCTGCGCTACGGGGTCGGCGACCTGCGCCAGTTCTATGAGAACGACCTGCGTTTCCTGCAGCAGTTCGCGCGTTGACCAGGAACATGAGATGAAGATTCCAGAGAGCTGGCTGCGCACTTTCGTAGACCCGGATTGGAGCAGCGAGCGATTGGCCAGCGAGCTGACCATGGCTGGGCTCGAGGTCGAGGAAACCAACGCATTCGCACCGCCTTTCGAGCGCATCGTGGTTGCCGAAGTGCGCTCCGTGACACGCCATCCCAAGGCCGACAAGCTGTCGGTCTGCGAGGTTTTCGACGGTACCGAAGTACGCCAGATAGTCTGTGGTGCTCCCAATGTGGTGGCCGGATTGCGGGTGCCGTGCGCGTTGCCTGGTGCGGTTCTGCCAGGGGGCATAACCATTGCCGCCGCCCAGTTGCGGGGCGTGGACAGCGACGGCATGCTCTGTTCGGCACGCGAACTGGGCATATCCGAGGACCACTCCGGCTTGCTCGAACTGCCTGGTGATGCGCCGATCGGCTGCGACATCCGCGCCTACCTCGATCTCGACGATCCGGTCCATCTGCTCAAGCTCACGCCGAACCTCGCCCACTGCCTGAGCGTGCTCGGCGTGGCGCGCGAGGTGGCGGCAATCAGCGCCGCGCCGCTCCAGTTGCCGCGCTTTGACCCGGCGTCGGTAACCATCGACGAGCGCCTGCCGGTGCGAATCGAGGCCAACGACCTGTGCGGACGGTTTTCAGGGCGAATCATCAGGGGGGTAGACGCCCATGCTCCGACACCGGAATGGATGAAGCGTCGGCTCGAGCACGCCGGCCAGCGTCCCATTTCGGCCCTGGTCGACATCTCCAACTACGTGATGCTCGAGCTCGGCCGGCCGACCCATGTCTTCGATCTCGGCAAGATTCGTACCCCGCTGGTAGTGCGCTGGGCTCGCCCTGGTGAGCGCCTCGAACTGCTCAGCGGTCGCATCGTTACGCTCGACGCGGGCATTGGGGTGATCGCCGACGGCGAGGAAGTCGAGAGCATCGCCGGCATCATGGGCGGGGAGCGCACCGCGGTGACGCTTGATACCGCCGACGTCTATCTGGAAGCGGCGTTCTGGTGGCCGGATGCCATCGCCGGGCGCACCAGGCAGCTCAATTTCGTCACCGACGCCGCCCATCGCTTCGAGCGCGGAGTCGATCCGGCGACCACGGTGGCGCATCTCGAATATCTTTCGCAGTTGGTGCTCGACATTTGCGGCGGCAAGGCCGGCCCGGTCGACGACCAGATCGTCGCGTGGCCCGAGCGCCGCGCGGTCAAGCTGCGCACCGCCCGGGCCAACAAGGTGATCGGGGTCGAGCTGGCCGACGCCGAGATCGCCGACATCTTCAAGCGTCTCGGACTCGAGTTCGAACACCAAGCGGGGAGTTTCGCAGTCATGCCGCCGTCGTACCGCTTCGATCTGCAGATCGAGGAGGACCTGATCGAGGAGGTGGCGCGGATCTGGGGTTTCGATCGACTGCCGCAACGTCCCCCGGTGGCAGCTCTGCCGATGCTCGCCTGTCCGGAAGGACGACGCAGCGCGCTGACGATCAAGCGGCTGCTGGTGGCGCGCGAGTTCCAGGAAGTCATCAACTACAGCTTCGTCGACGCTCGGCTTGACGCACAGATCTCGCAGGCGGCAACTGTGCGCCTGCTCAACCCGATCGCGTCGAATCTCGACGTCATGCGCACTACGTTGCTCGGCGGGATGATTGAGAACCTGCGCGCCAACCTCAATCGCAAGGCGGCGCGGGTGCGGTTGTTCGAGCTCGGGCGGGTGTTTCGCAAGGATGCCGCGGTCAAATCGGGGCCCCTGGCAGTAAGCGGCATAGCACAGCCGCGACACCTGGCCGCCATCGCCTACGGTGACGCGTGCGAGGAACAATGGGGCGTGGCGGGCCGGGGAGTCGACTTTTTCGACCTCAAGGGCGACCTGGTAACACTTGCGCCGGAAGACGAATGGAGTTTTACCGTCGGGGCGCATCCTGCCTTGCACCCGGGGCGGGCGGCACGGGTAAGCCTGCGTGGCGAGGAAATCGGCTGGATCGGTGAACTTCATCCCGCGCTGCAGCAACAACTCGAGTTGCCGCGGCCGGTACTGGTCTTCGAGATCGATCTCGAGCCGCTCCTGGCGGTGCAAATCCCGCTGGCCGGGGAACTTTCGAGGTTTCCGCCGGTGATCCGGGATCTGGCGCTGGTGGTTGCCGACAGCGTCCCGGCCGCCGAGGTGATCGCGGCGGTTCGAGCGGCTGCCTTGGCCGACCCTGTTGCCAAGAGTGTGAAATACGTCAAGTTATTTGACGAATATCGCGGTAAGGGATTGGAAAATAAGGCAAAAAGCCTTGCTCTCCGAATTTGGATGCAAGATACTGACCGCACTTTGGATGAGTCGCAGGTGACCCAGGCCATGCAGGCCATAGTCGCCAGATTGACTGCCGGGCTTGGCGCCCGGTTGCGATAAGGACTCACCGCGCAGAAATGAGATCAGCGACTGAAATGATGCAACCCGCACCAACGTTTGACGACCGGAACACGCCGGCGAGTGCTGCGGATGCGCCGGGCAAGGGTAAGGCGAATGGGAACTCGTTCACGCTCACCAAGGCCGAACTTGCCGAGTTGCTCTTTGAAACGGTCGGCTTGAACAAGCGCGAAGCCAAGGACATGGTCGACACCTTTTTTGACGAGATCAGCGACGCCCTCGAGCGTGGTGAGAGCGTCAAGCTGTCCGGCTTTGGCAATTTCCAGTTGCGTGATAAGCCACAGCGCCCCGGGCGCAACCCCAAGACTGGCGAAGAGATCCCGATCTGCGCGCGGCGCGTCGTGACGTTCCACGCCAGTCAGAAACTGAAGTCGCAGATCGAGTCGTCGGGCAACTAGCCGCGACCCAACACTGCCACCCGGACCTGCACTGATGTCGATCAAGAGCGAAGCACCGCTACCACCGATTCCGGCGAAGCGTTACTTCACCATCGGCGAAGTAAGCGAACTGTGCGCGGTCAAGCCCCACGTCCTGCGCTACTGGGAGCAGGAGTTCACCCAGCTGCGGCCGATGAAGCGACGCGGCAACCGGCGCTACTACCAGCATCACGAAGTGCTGCTGGTGCGCCGCATTCGTGAACTGCTCTACGAGCACGGCTTCACTATCAGCGGAGCGCGCAACCGGCTCATCGAAGCGTCCCAGAATGGTCGCGGCAAGGCCGCTGAACCAGTGGCGGACGCCGCTGCGAAGGACGCCGCCATGCCGGCCACAGGTGAACTTGCCCAAGTCCGTCAACAACTGGAAGAAGCGCTCAGTCTGCTGCGCATGAAGTGAGTTTTCCACTGCTATAATGCTCGGCTTCGGGGCGTAGCGCAGCCTGGTAGCGCACTTGCATGGGGTGCAAGGGGTCGAGTGTTCGAATCACTCCGTCCCGACCAATAAAATCAAAGGGTTAGCTCTCACAAGGGGCTAGCCCTTTGGTCTTTGTGGGGCCAAGGTTCAGAACGGTGTTCGGAAATTCCGGCGGTGGCGAAAAGGCCACGATCTTCTTCCGCTTCTCACCGCGCTCGTTGCCGGGCGATTTCGCACAATCGCAGCGCCCTCAGCCCTTGATGCAGATGAGCGGCGTCAGCCGCGCCACCTTGCCAGCGAGTCCGGCGCGGTCAGCCGAGTCGACGACCTTGCCGACATACTTGTAGGCCAGGGGCGCTTCCTCGGCCACCCCGCGGGAACTCGGGCTGCGGATCAGGATGCCGCGCCCGGCGAGCTCGTCGACCAGTGCGCGTCCGTGCCAGCGCCTGGTTGCCTCGTGGCGGCTCATGGCTCGGCCTGCGCCATGGCAGGCGGAACCGAAAGCGCACTCCTCGGTGCCCGCGGCGCCGGCAAGGACGTAGGACGCGGTGCCCATACTCCCACCGATCAGCACCGGCTGGCCAATCTCGCGGTATGCGCTCGGCAGAGCCCGGTGTCCGGGGCCGAAGGCGCGCGTCGCTCCCTTGCGATGAACGAATAGCTGGCGATGCGTGCCGCCGACGCGGTGCGCTTCCTCCTTGCAGGTGTTGTGGGAGACGTCGTAGAGCAGCGGCAGACGCACGCCGGGGAAGAGCTTGGCGAAAGCATGGCGGGCGAGTTGAGTCAGGACCTGGCGGTTGGCCAGCGCGCAGTTGCTCGCGGCACGCATCGCGCCGAGATAACGTTGCCCGAGCGAAGATTTCAATGGCGCGCAGGCGAGTTCACGGTCGGGCACGATGATGCCGGCCGAACTCGCGCTGACCACCATCTCGCGCAGGTAATCGGTGCCGATCTGGTGGCCAAGGCCGCGCGAACCGCAGTGGATGCTGACAACCACCTCGCCGGTAACCAGACCGTAGGCCTGGGCGGCGGCCGGATCGAAGATCTCGCCGACCAATTGAACCTCAAGATAGTGGTTACCCGAGCCAAGAGTGCCCATCTCGTCGCGCTGGCGCTTTTTCGCCTGATCGGAGACCGCCGCAGGATCCGCGCCGCTGACGCAGCCATGATCCTCGATCAGCGCCAGATCGCCTTCGGTGCCGTAGCCTTGCGCGACCGCCCAGCGCGCCCCGCCCGCTGAGCATTGCGCTCATTGCCTTGCTGTCGAGGCGAATGGCCCCAGTGCTGCCGATACCTGCCGGGATGCGGGCGTAGAGCAGGTCGGCGAGGCGTTCCTGCTGCGCCGTGATGTCACTGCGCTTGAGGCCCGTCAGTAGCGTGCGCACACCGCACGAGATGTCGAAGCCGACGCCGCCGGCCGAAACCACTCCGCCGTCGTCGGCGTCGAAGGCCGCGACGCCGCCGATCGGGAAACCGTATCCCCAGTGGGCGTCAGGCATGGCGTAGGAGGCGAGCACGATGCCGGGCAGGGTGGCGACGTTGGTGACCTGCTCGGCCACCTTGGCGTCCATTTCGGCAACCAGTTCCCGGGAGGCAAAGATAACTCCCGGCACGCGCATCCTGCCGGTCCTGGGCAGTTTCCATTCGAATTCGTTGCGCTGCTTGAGTGCCTTCATGTCCATGGGCCATTCACACATCCACTACGCACTGCGCCAGCCACGTGCCGTCGGCTTGCTGGCGCGCCGCCAGTTCACAAAATGACGCCCCCTTGACCTCGGCAGCAGGTTGGTGGCGCCCGCTATCGATCAGTTAGCCCCAGGCCAGCGCCTTGAGATGATTGCCTTCGACGGTCACGTCAAACCGAGCAAAAAGCATTCTCCTGGTCGCCATCTCATAGACCAGAGCGTTTAGCCAATCAATCAGGAGCAATTCAGGGTCGGGTGCCGAGCACTCGATCGGCACCGACGCGCCAGCGCCTACCTTGGCCGGATCACATATCGCCGCGGTCATCGCCGTGGCCGCCCCGGCGAAGGCCTCGGCCAGGGTTGCGCCCCTGCCGCGCACCCCGACATGAGCTTGATGAGGGAAAGTTTCCCAGCTAACCGTGTCGATGAGCGCGAGCAGCCATCTCAGTGCTCGCGCTCATCGACCTGCCTGGCCAGTTCGATGAGCGCTGGTGCCACCTCGACGCGGTAGGGCGCCGCAGTATCCAGGCTGCGCAGCGACGGGGGCAGGCTCGCCAGTTGCTGGCTGGCGTACTCGCGCACCTTGACGAGTGGCGGGGAAGGAGCAAGGCGCTGGCCGCGATCCATCACCCTGGCGAGCAGTGGTGCGCCCGCTGGCGATTCTGATGCAAGCGTCAAGGTGTCAGCGGCGATTTGGCCGGCATCGTCGAAGCGCCTGAACACCTGCTTGCGCCCCGGCCAGGTTGCCTTCCCCTCGGAGCGCTTGCGCCGCGCGATACCGGCGTATTCCTGCAACTTGTAGGCGCAGTCGAAATAGGGGTGATCGGCGGAGGTACTCATGCGGGTGCCGACGCCGAAGCCGTCGATCGGGGCGCCGCCCGCGACCAGTCCAGCCAGCTGATATTCGTCGAGGTTGCCACTGGCAAAGATCCTGATGCCGAATTCGCCACCCGCGTCGAGGATCGCGCGTACCTGGTGGGCGTGCGCGGCGAGATCTCCGCTGTCCAGGCGCACGGCCTTGATCGCAATGCCCGCGCGCGCCAGTCTCCTGGCCAGTGGCAGCAAGTCCTGCGCCGCTGCCTCGGTGTCGTAGGTGTCGATCAGCAGGGTGGTGCTGCGCGGGTGCGAGTAGGCGAAGCGCTCGAATGCGACGAGTTCACGGTCGTGGGCCTGGACATAGGAGTGCGCCATGGTGCCGAAAAGAGGCACTTCCCAGCGCATGCCGGCAAGCACGTTGGAAGTGCCGTCAAGGCCCGCCAGATAGCTCGCCCGCGCGGCGAGCAAGCCCGCTTCCGCACCATGGGTGCGACGCAGGCCGAAGTCGACCAGAAGCTTGCCGGGCGCCGCGAGCCGCACCCGTGCCGCCTTGCTGGCCACCAGTGTCTGGTACTGCAACAGGTTGACCATCCTGGTCTCGACCAGCTGCGCCTCGCGCATTGGGGCGACAACTCGCAGGATCGGCTCGTCGGGAAAGAACACCGTGCCCTCGGGCATCGCGTCGATCGCGCCGGTAAAGCGCAGCCCTGCCAGTGACGCGACAAACTCCGGCTTGAATCGGCCGCAGCTCGACAGCCATTCGAGTTCGTCCGGATCAAAGCGCAGGTCGGAGAGAAAATCCAGCGCCTGTTCGAGTCCGCCAGCGACAAAGAAGTTGCGACCAGCCGGGAGCTTGCGCACAAAGAACTCGAAGACCGCCGTCTCATTCATCTCCTCATCGAAATATGCCTGGAGCATGGTGAGCTGGTAAAGGTCGGTCAGCAGGGTGCTCGCTTCGGTCGGCCGCACGCTTGTTCCTCCTCGCCCTAACTCGTAGTGCTACCGCCGGGTCAGGTTAATGCAATATTAATCCAATTGGCGCGCTGACGTCCTGTCGCTGAACGTCGCCGCCTGGTGCAAAGCGGCGGTGGACCCAACCGAGTCCGGCCAACCTCAGTAATAGGTGGGCCGGAGAGCGTCGTGTAAGCTCTTGCCCCATCTGCCCGACTTTCAACGAGGCGCAAGCGGCTGTGGGTCGTCGAGGCGCTTACTGGGTCAGCAACGAGAAGAAGGTCAACATGCGCGACGTCCTGCCATTGATTCGCAAGAGAAGCTTTCCCCAGATAGGGCGCCGCTCGATCGCGAAGGTGCAGGTCAATCTCGGTTATCTGTGCAACCAGTCGTGTGTCCATTGCCACGTCGGCGCCGGGCCCAACCGGGTCGAGCAGATGAGCGCCGAGACCGCCGTCCAGGTTCGCGATTACCTGTT
Source organism: Burkholderiaceae bacterium (assembly GCA_019428955.1). Taxonomy (GTDB): domain Bacteria; phylum Pseudomonadota; class Gammaproteobacteria; order Burkholderiales; family Burkholderiaceae_E; genus JAGXFR01. Next base: position 254 of record JAHYJF010000155.1, on the reverse strand, counting down.
CGCAAGCGGGGCCACCCTGCTCGATCTCACCGGCGGAGCGCCGGAACTGAATGCGAGCTTCCGTGACCTGGTGGTGGAGGTCAGGGCGCGCGGTATCCGGGTGATCGACCGCTGCAACCTGACCGTGATGTTCGAAGCGGGCCAGGAGGATCTGGCCGATTTTCTCGCCGGCAACGGTGTCGAAATCACCGCCTCGCTGCCTTGCTACCTAGAAGAAAACGTCGACGCTCAACGCGGCCGCGGAGTTTTTGGGG
>JAHYJF010000154.1 GCA_019428955.1 Burkholderiaceae bacterium | reverse complement strand
CTACCACCGTGAAACGCCTGATCAAGACCGCCGCGAAATCCGCAGGCCTCGACGCCGCCGACATCGCCGACTTCAGCGGCCACTCGATGCGCGTCGGCGCGGCGCAAGACCTGCTGAAAGCCGGGCATGGAACGGCGGCGATCATGCGGGCGGGGGGCTGGAAATCGCTCAATGTGCTGACGCGTTATCTGGAGAACGCGGAGTATAATGTGTGGGGGTGAAGGGACGGCGTCGCCTGCCGAACCGGGCAGGGGCCGAAACAACCCACCTCCATCTATCCAATACTCCATCGCCCCCTGCCCCGTTGCCTAAACGCCACCCCCCTGCAACATCCCCGCCACCTCCGGCATCCTGCCGAGCGTCTCCTCAATCCGCTCTCGCCATTTCGGCCCGCGCGAGCGCGCGTCGGCATAGGCCTCGCGCAGGTCGTCAGGCCGATCTTCGGCGAGCGCCGCGATCAGAAACGCGGCCTGGCGACGGTCCTTCGATGCCTTGATCCGGTCGCGACCCCCGCGGCGCGCAGCGACGATCAGCTTGTGGATGGCGAAGCGCTCGGGGCGCGGGATCTGCACCAGGACGCCTGAGCGGTAGAGCACCGCGGCCGGGATCGGTTCAGCGATCAGGTAGTTCAGATGGTGCAGCGCCTGTGCCGAGACGCCGAGCGCGGCCAGGTGGCGTTGGCCTTCCTCGCCAAAGGCGGGCGTGAGGAATTCAACGAGTGCATTGCCCTTGCTTTGCCGCCAGCGCCAGGTCTGGTCGCCAGTGAGGCTCGGCACCGGATCGAAGGCAAAACCCGCCAGCACCTCGGCCGCCGAAGGCTGCGCCTGATCATCGAGCACTAGCGAGAGCCGCTCGAAACTCGCGATGTCAATGTCGCCGGTCTGCGCAAGATCGTCGAAACGGTAGCGAACACCAAGCTCGCCCTCGTAGAGGCGGAAGGCCTGGGTGCCGACCAGAGTGCCGCCAAGCCTGAACACGCCTGCCTTGGCCATCGCTGCAAGCAGGCTGCCGCTGGCGGCATCAATGCCCATAAAGCGTTCGGCGCGCAGAATCCGCACCAACCGCGCGCGCTCGGCGGCGCGGGTTTCCGCCTCAGCTTTCAACTCGCGGTGCCGCTCGATCCGGGCCAGAAGCTCGGGTGCTTCCTCGCCGATATAGGCTTTGCGCACCTCGGTGCCGACCCGGTAGCTGTCGTACCAATAATGCTTGCCGCCGCGCTCGACGCGGGTCGGGGTGCCGCGAAAATCGGACATGCGATCATCGAGTAGCAGCCGCAGCAGATCGTGCCAGGCGGCATGGGCGGTGGGGGAGTGGCGGTCGAGGGTCATGTTCAACACTTCTCTGATGCGTTGAACATAAGGGCATGTTCAACTGCTGGCAAGATTGTTGAACAAGCGTGCGCATCGATGCTGCGCCGACAGTGACCTGCCCCCCTGTCGTCCCTCGCCCATAACGAGAGTCCTTGGGGTTGTGGTCCGCCCCCCAACGTTTGACCGCCCGAAGGCAGAGTTCTCCGGCTTTTGCTCTGACCCCCAACGTTGAACCACCCGAGGGCAGAGTTTTCCGGCTCCGCTCAGGGTGACGGGCAGGTGACGCCCCCCGGTTTCGTCAGCATGATCGGGACCTTGTTGCTGACCGCGCCGTGCGGCCGTTCCTCGTTGTAGTATCTACGCCAAGCCTCAAACTTTTCCGCCGCATCTGCAAGTGTCAGGAACCAATGCGTGTCCAGGCACTCGGCGCGCAAGCGGCCGTTGAAGGTGAGGAGGGGGCAGCAATTGATCCAGTGGATCAAATGTCCCGACGCAAGATGAAGGCACTGTCGGTGGGTTTGCCTGGTCGGGAGAAGTCGAGAGTGACGCAGCGCTGATAGGCCCAAAGATCCATTTCACGCGACACGAACTCGCTGCCCTGATCCACCCTGATCGTCTTCGGGTATGATGACCCGCGCGGCGTGACCGCCGCCTTCAACCTGAAGCTGCTGGCACGGCTGAATCGCGAGGCTGCTGCAAATTTTGACCTCGCGGAATTTCGCCACGAGGCAAGGTGGAATGCGGCGGATGCGCGCATTGAAATGCACCTTGTGAGCCAGCCGGATCAGGATGTGGCGATTGCAGGCGGCACCTTCCGCTTTCGCGCAGGCGAAAGCCTGCATACCGAAAACAACCACAAATTCACGCGCGAAGGGCTGATGGCGCTCATGCGGGCGACCGGCTGGATGGCCGAAGAATACTGGACCGATCCGGCGGACCATTTCGCGGTGCTCTTGCTGCGGCCTTGCTGAGGGGGGTGTCGCGCGGGCGTGTGTGGCCGTCGACGTCGCGGGCCATGCCGCGCCGACATCGCCGACTTCAGCGGCAACGCGATGCGCGTCGGCGCGGCGCAAGCCCTGTAGTAAGCCGGGCACGGCACCGCGGCGATCATGCGGGCTGGGTGCCGAAAACCACTCAATGTGCTGACACTGTATCTGGAGAACGCGGAGTATAATTGTGGGGGTAAAAGGTCTGCGGCAGATCAGCCCCGTCCTTCCGGCGCGATGCTGGCGCTAAAGCGCCCCTAGACTTCGCGTGCCGGAATGCGCCATATTCTTCCCCAAAAGAGACGTATCCTCAGGGGTTTGAAGGGGCGGTTGGCAATCCGAAGATGAATACGGCTGCAAGCAAACATCACACCGATATTCTGAGCCGCTCTGTTTCCATCGATCTCGAGGTCGATCCCGACAAGGCGAGGATCTTTGCCTTCGCGGCAGTAGCGCGGGACCCCGAGGCGCCGAGCCTGGTTGTAAATGCCAATGTCGCAGCCAGTCTCCCAAAGCTCGAGGCGTTTTGCCAAGGCTTCGACCATGTCATCGGGCACAATATATTGCGCCATGATCTGCCGCATCTGGCGGCCGCCTCGCCAAGGTTCCTTGCGCTGGCTGAGGCGCCCATCGATACGCTTTGGCTCAACCCGCTGGCTTTTCCGCGCAATCCCTACCACCACCTTGTCAAACACTACCAAGACGGGCGCCTTCAGACGGGGCGCGTGAATGACCCGGAGTTTGACGCCCGACTCGTGTTTGAGCTGCTGGAGAGCCAGATAAATGCCTTCGCAACCCTAAACACACAGTCGCCGGATGCACTGACGGCTTACCACTATCTCTGTTGCCGCACGCCGAAAAGCGGCGGGTTCGATCAGCTCTTTGCACGTATCCGTGGTGCGCCGAAGCCCGGAAAAGAAGCGGCACATGCTGCGATCCTGCGCCTTCTTGATACCGCGGCCTGTTCTGCGATGCTCAAGCGCACGCTCGAGCGGCTCGACGACCCCCGCCTCGGCTGGCCCATGGCCTATGCGCTGTCATGGATTTCGGTGGCGGGCGGGGACTCGGTCATGCCGCCGTGGGTGCGCGCCGAGTTTCAGGACGCGGCGCGCATTGTGCGCGACCTGCGCGACACGAATTGCGGTGATACCGGCTGCCACTATTGCCGCACCAACAACGACCCAAAGCAGGCATTGCGCCGCTGGTTCGGCTTCGAGAGTTTCCGCCCCGAGCCGATGGACGAGTTCGGACGACCGCTGCAAGAGCGGATCGTTGAAAGCGCGATGGCGGGTGAAAGCCTGCTTGGAATTCTGCCCACGGGCACCGGTAAATCCATCTGCTATCAAATCCCCGCACTCTCGCGGTTCGACAAGACCGGGGCATTGACGGTGGTGATCTCGCCCCTCGTGGCGCTTATGGCGGACCAGGTGCAGGGGTTGGCGCGGGCAGGGATTGCTTCGGCGGTAACTGTAAACGGGCTATTGTCGTTGCCTGAACGCCATGACGCGCTCGACAAGGTGCGTCTCGGCGATGCTGCCATCTTGCTGATTTCTCCGGAACAATTGCGCAGCACCTCTGTGCGCTCGGTGCTTGCGCAGCGTGAGATCGGGCTATGGGTTCTGGATGAAGCGCATTGCATCTCGAAATGGGGGCACGATTTCAGGCCTGACTATCGCTATGTCAGCCGTTTCATCAAGGAAAGCTCGGGCGACCAGATTGCCCCGGTGCTCTGCCTGACCGCCACCGCAAAACCCGATGTCGTTCAGGACATTCGCGGGCATTTCAATGAGCGTCTTGCGCGCGACTTGATCCTGCTTGATGGCGGGGCCTCGCGCACAAACCTGAGTTTCAGGGTGCTCCCGACGCAGCGCGCGACCAAGATGGCCGACATTCTCGACGCGCTTGAAGCAGACCTGCCCGAGGCCGGCGCCTCTGGGGCTGTTGTCTACTGTGCCACGCGCAGCGCGACCGAACGGGTGGCGGAGTTTCTCAAGCAACAAGGCATCGCCGCCGACCGTTATCATGCAGGGCTCAGCGCCGAGGAAAAGCGCGATATTCAGGAAGCCTTCAGGGTGGGCGACCTGCGCGTCATCGCGGCGACGAATGCCTTCGGTATGGGGATCGACAAGCCCGACATTCGCCTCGTCGTGCATGGCGACGTGCCGGGTTCACTTGAAAACTACCTGCAGGAGGCAGGCCGGGCCGGGCGCGATCAAGACCCCGCGCGATGTGTGCTTCTGTTCAATACGGAAGACGTTGATCGCCAGTTCAGCCTGAGCGCGCGGTCACGACTTGCCCGGCACGAAATCAGCGCGATCTTGAAGGCTCTCCGGCGCCTCGATAGCCGGACCCGCAAGAACGGTGAAATCGTCGCGACCCCGGGCGAGATTGTGAAGGAAGAAAAAGATCACGATTTTCAGCGTGACAGTGCGACCGACGACACGCGGGTCAAGACCGCCGTCGCCTGGCTGGAAGAAGCAAAGCTTTTGCGCCGCGAAGAAAACCGGGTGCAGGTATTTCCTGCCTCGCTACTGGTGCGCGATCTCGAGCAGGTCCGCAAAATCCTCGCGCGCACAAGCATCACGCAAACGCGCCAAAACCAGCTGCTGCGCATAGTGCAGCAAATTATCAATGCGCCTGCGGAAGAGGGCATTTCAACCGATGTGCTGGGGGGGGTTAGTGGCCTGCCGGTGCCAGCGCTGCGCAAAGCGCTCGCGGATCTGGAAGCCCTGGGCATTGCCAACGATGACACCAACATCACGATCTTCGTACATGTCGCGGTCGAGAATGCGTCACGCACTCGGCTCGAGGCTGCGGCGCAGCTTGAAGCGGACCTGATTGCGCAGTTGCGTCAAGAGGCGCCCGACGCCGACAATGGCGAGGCGACGCCATTCAATCTTTCGGCGACCTGCCAGGTGCTGCGGGAACATGGCCACGCCTCGGTCAGGCCGGATATTGTCGAGGGCCTGCTTCGCGGCATGGCACAAGACGGGCGTGACATGGAAGGCGGGCGCGGCAACCTGCACATTCGCAAAGCCTCGCGTGGAAGCCTTTTCGTGCGTTTGCAACGTTCGTGGTCGGTTGTCGAGCAGACCGCCGAAATCCGCAGGCAGGGTGCCGAACGGCTGCTTTCACACCTTATCGGGAGGGTGCCAAAAGCGGTGAAAGGCAAGGACATCCCTGTGGAGACCACATTGGGCGCCTTGCTCGCCGCGATCAATGGCGATGCCATGCTTCGGGGCGCGGTCAACGACGCAAACAAGCTAATGGACCGAGCACTTCTTTGGCTCCACGAGCAGCAGGTCATTACGCTTGGCAAAGGCCTGTCGGTATTTCGCCCGGCAATAACCGTGCATCTCGACCCCAAGGGCGGAAGCTTCACCGTCCAAAACTTTACCCCGCTCGAAGAGCACTACACCGAACAAACGATCCAGACCCATGTCATGGCCGCCTATGCCGCAAAGGCTCTTGAGCGCATGGATGAAGCCCAACGGCTGGCGGCCGATTACTTCGTTCTGGAACGCGACGCGTTCATGCGCAGATGGATGCCGGGTCGAGGCACCGAGTTTCGCAGGCAAGCGACGGGCCAAGCCTGGGCGAGCATTGTCGACGCGCTCGGCAATACCACCCAGGAACAGATCGTGCGCGATGACCGCGAAGAGACAAACGTGCTTGTTCTGGCAGGCCCCGGATCAGGCAAGACCCGTGTCCTGGTGCACCGCATCGCTTACCTTGTGAAGATCAAGCGCGAAGACCCGAACGGCATTCTGGTGCTCGCCTACAACCGCCACGCCGCCGCCGAGATCCGCGAGCGGTTGCGCGCCTTGATCGGGGACGAGGCGCGCTTTGTGACAGTGCTAACCATACACGCCTTGGCCATGCGCCTGGTGGGGGCGAGCTTTGCCGGGGGCACTGGCGCTGATCGACCAGATTTTGACAATCTGCTCAAGGACGCAGCATCGCTTCTTCGAGGCGACGGTCTGGACAAGGCCGCTGCCGAAGCCTTGCGAGACACCTTGATCCAGGGCTACCGCTGGATTCTGGTCGACGAATACCAGGACGTTGGCCCCGAAGAATATGCTCTCATTTCCGCTGTGGCGGGGCGAAGCCTTGATGACCCCGACCTTCGCATCAGCCTGTTTGCCGTCGGGGATGACGACCAGAACATCTATTCCTTCGCCGGCGCCTCGATCCGGCACATCCGGCAATTCGAAGACGATTATGCGGCCAAGCCCGTGTTCCTTACCGAAAACTACCGCTCATCGGGCCACATCGTCACCGCAGCGAATGCAGTCATCAATTGCGCCGCAGCAAGGATGAAGACCGGCCACGACATCACAGTCAATCAGGCGCGACGCAAGGCCCCCGCGGGCGGCGCCATGGTTGCGCTTGATCCGGTGGCGCAAGGCCGGGTGCAAATACTGGGATGTCCACCCGGCAGCGATACGCAGGCGATGGCAGCACTTGACGAGCTTTTGCGCCTGTCTCGCCTGGTCCCTGACTGGACATGGTCGCGCGCGGCAGTCATCTCACGTGACTGGCAAAAGCTGGCTCCCGTGCGGGATTTTGCAGAGGCTCTCGGCATTCCTGTCGAGTTTGCCAATGAGCAGCTACCGGGCCTCTGGCGCATGCGCGAAATGCAAATGCTCATCGACGCACTGCGCGAGGACCATTGCCGAATGGTCTCAGTCGTTGATTTGATAGAGAAACTGAACGCGATTCCAAGCTCGCAGTGGACCAATCGCATTGGTGAGGGATTGGGCCTGCTCGCGCGCGAGATTGACGGCCGAAGCCTTCCCGCAACGGATGCTATCGAATGGCTTGCGGAATGGGCCCGCGATTCCTGGGGCGAGCAGCGCGGCTTGAAACTCCTGACCGCGCACCGCGCCAAGGGGCTGGAGTTCGACGACGTGGTAATCCTTGACGGCGGCTGGGAACGGCCCTCTCGCAATGAAGATCAGGATGCGCCGCGGCGACTGTTCTATGTGGCAATGACTCGTGCACGACGGAATTTGGTCGTGATGAGCAACGACAACCACGAATATCTGCCGACCCAGTCGTCTGCGATCATCAGCCGGTTTGTAGCGCCAGATCTTGACGCCTTCCCCGGCCCAAGGCGGTATTATCAATCGGCCGAGGCGCGCATGGTCGACCTGTCGTTCGCTGGTCGGCAGGGCCAGAACCACCCTGCGCTGAGCGCTATCTCGATGGCTCGGGTCGGCGATCCTCTGACCTTGGTCTGCGAACACGACCGCTGGATCATGAAGGATTCACGCGACCGCATTCTTGGCCGAATGGCAAGAAGCTTCGCGCCCCCCTCAAACACGAAGTTCCTCCGAGGGGAGATCGCCGCGATTCTTCGCTGGCGCAAAGACGATAGCGACGACGCCTTTCACCACACGCTCCGGCGCGACGCCTGGGAGGTGATCGTACCTGAAATGGTGTTCGAGGCGATGTGAGGTGGGGGCGAAGGGGGTTTAGAATCCGCCGCGAAATACGAAGACTTAGACGCCGCCAACATCGCCGACTTCTGCGGCCACTCGATGCGTGTCGGCACCGCGCAAGATCTGCTGAAAGCCGGGCATGGAACGGCGGCGATCATGCGGGCGGAGGGCTGGAAATCGGTCAATGTGCTGACACGGTATCTGGAAACCGCGGAACACAATGTGTGGCGGGTGACTCGCTGACTTCTGGGTCGCTACAATTGAGCAACTTCCGAGCACCTAAAGCACTGTTATTGCGTCGACTTTGGCATCATCGTAGTGGCGCTTGCAGCTGGCTCAATCAGGCAATGCCGTTCGAGCCAATCGAGATACGCTTTGATAACGATTTGTTCGTCGAATTGGCGCTCCATTTTGCGACGACCCTCTGCACCCATCGTTGCCCGCTGTTCGGGTGAAAGCATCGCAAAACGCCTCATGGCGTCGGCCAACGACGCCACGTCGCGCAGCGCGCAGAGGTAGCCTGATGCGCCATCATCCACGACATCGCGACAGCCTGGCGCATCCGTGGTTATGATGGGCCGTCCCATGGCCGAGGCTTCCAGTAAGCTGCGCGGGGTGCCTTCGCGGTAGGAAGGCAGGACCACGCAGTCGGCGGCAGCAATTGTGGGGCGCACATCGTCCGTTGCGCCAAGATACTCGATTACTCCTTCGGCTTGCCAGGCATCCACGGTTTTGCGGTCGATAGCGCTGCGATTCTGCACGTCAAGAAAACCTAGAATTTGACAGCGTACCGGCACCCCGG
>JAHYJF010000153.1 GCA_019428955.1 Burkholderiaceae bacterium | reverse complement strand
GGCTTGAGCAGGTAGTCGATGGCCCGGACTTCGAAGGCGTCGACCGCAAATTCGTCGAATGCGGTGACGAAGATGATCTGCGGCATCACCCGGGGGTGTTCGGTCGACTGCGAACGCGCCGAGACATGGCGGGCAAGCTCGATCCCGGTCATTCCCGGCATCTGGATGTCGAGCAACACGATCTGGGGGTGGGTCAGCTCAATCTGGGAGAGAGCCTCGGGGGCGTTCGCCGCCTCCCCTACCACTCGCACCGGGAACTCCGGGACCAGGTCGGCGAGCAGCTCGCGCAGGCGTGAGCGGGCTACCGGTTCGTCGTCAACGATGAGAATTGAAGTTACTTCTGCCATCTCGTTGCCTTCTCTCTTTGCGATATGGAAACAAAACAGTAACCCGAAATTGCCCGTTTTCGACGCTGGTGTCCAGTTGTCCCTCGACGTCAAAGGTCAGTCGCAGGCGTTCCCGAACGTTCGACAGTGCCATCTGGTTGCCGGAACGTTCGTTCGCCAGTTCCGGAACCGGGTTCGAAATATCCACCCGAACCAGGCCGCCGGTCGTGCCGATGGCAATCGCAATCTCGCCCGGAGTGCTACGGGTCTCGATTCCATGGTGCACCGCGTTTTCGATCAGGGGCTGGAGCAAGAGCGATGGCAGCAGGGCATTGCCGGGCATGTCCTCGATGCGCCATTGCACCTGCAGGCGCTCGGCCATGCGCAGTTGCTCGATCGACAGGTACTCCTTGCAGAGCAGCACTTCTTCGTCGAGTGGAATCAGCTCACGACTGTCGCGCATGAACACCCGGAACAGGTCGGAAAGGTTCTCGAGGATCCGTTCGGCCTGGCGAACGTCGCTGCGCATCAGCCCCAGGACCGTATTCAGGCTGTTGAAGAGGAAATGCGGCCGGATCCTGGCCTGCAGGGCCTGCAGCCGCCCCTCGGCCTGGGCCGGCTGGAGCGCCTTGGTACGAAGCCGCAGCCATTCGATGATCGCGGCCGCGACGGCGGCGGCGAAAGCGGCCCGCGCCGCTACCCAGAACGCCATTTCGCTCACGAACATCGCGGGATGGAGGTTCGGCGCGACGATCGCGCTGGCCATGGCGGCAATCAGCGCCGGAATACCAACGCCGGCGAGCCACTGGAGACCCAAGTCGGCGCCGGCAAGCAGGCGGCGCACCGGACAAAGAGCCACCATGCTCAGGATCAGGGTCGGCTCGACGATCAGGATGATCCGGCCGAGCGACCACCAGGTCTCGACTAAACCGGTGGCCAGCAGCCCGGCACCCAGCAGCGCCGCGATGTTGACGACTATGAACACCCGCAGCGCGATCCGGGAACTGCAGAAATCCGGCAGGGGCCCGGCCTGGGCCCCGTCGGTGACGCGCCGCCCCGGGTCTGCTGCCGGCCCGGCGGCCTCCTCACGCCGCGACTCGCCGGATGCTGCCCGACTGCGCCGCTCGGTTCCCGCCTCGTCGCCCATCACTGATCGCCCTCAGGATCCCGCGATCGGCAAGGCGCTGTGGCACAAGCGCCTACCCCGACCGATATAATTCCCTGCTACGGCCGAAACCACTCCGCTCGGCCGCCCTCGAACGACTTCCATGAGCCGCGGCCGATTATGACAGATCAACTCTCCGCCAAAGACAAAGCCTGGTCGGGACGGTTCTCGGAGCCGGTGTCCGATCTGGTCAAGCACTATACCGCCTCGGTCGGCTTCGACCAGCGGCTCGCTTCCTGCGACATCGATGGTTCGCTGGCCCACGCGGAAATGCTCGCCGCCATAGGAGTGCTCGGCGCCGACGACCTGGCGGCAATTCGCGGCGGCCTGGAGACGATCCGCGCCGAAATCGCCCGCGGCGAGTTCAACTGGCAGATCGATCTCGAGGACGTGCATCTCAATATCGAGAGCCGTCTCACCCAGCTCGTCGGGGTTGCGGGCAAGCGGTTGCACACCGCGCGCTCGCGCAACGACCAGGTGGCGACCGACATTCGCCTGTGGTTGCGCACGTCGATCGACGCGATCGTCGCTCTGTTGCGCGCCCTGCAACACACCCTGGTCGATCTGGCCGAGCGCGAGGCCGCCACGATCATGCCCGGTTTCACCCACCTGCAGGTGGCCCAGCCGGTCACTTTCGGCCACCACATGATGGCTTACGTCGAGATGTTCGCGCGCGATGCCGAACGGATGAGCGACTGCCGGCGAAGGGTCAACCGCCTGCCTCTGGGTGCCGCAGCGCTGGCGGGCACCAGCTATCCGATCGACCGCAATCGGGTGGCGCGCACGCTGGGCTTCGAGGCGGTGAGCGAGAATTCGCTCGACGCCGTCTCGGACCGCGATTTTGCCATCGAGTTCTGCGCGGCGGCGGCCATCGCGATGATGCATGTCTCGCGCCTGTCCGAGGAACTGGTGATCTGGATGTCGCCGCGGGTCGGATTCATCGCGCTCGCCGACCGCTTCTGCACCGGTTCATCGATCATGCCGCAGAAGAAGAACCCCGACGTTCCCGAGCTTGCCCGCGGCAAGACCGGACGGGTTTACGGTCATCTGATCGCGCTGCTGACCCTGATGAAGGCGCAGCCGCTGGCCTACAACAAGGACAATCAGGAAGACAAGGAGCCGCTGTTCGACACCGTCGACACCCTGAGCGACACGCTGCGGATCTTCAGCGACATGATGGCGGCGGTCGAAGTCCGGGCACAGCGCATGCGCGCTGCCGCCAGCGAGGGTTTCTCGACCGCCACCGACCTGGCCGACTACCTCGTTCGCAAGGGCCTGGCTTTTCGTGACGCCCACGAAGCCGTGGCACTGGCGGTGCGCACTGCCGCCGAGCGCGGCGTCGACCTGGCCGATCTGTCGCTCGCGGAGTTGCGCCAGTTCGCTCCGGTCGTCGACGAGGACGCAGCGCAAGCGTTGCGGCTCGAATCCTCGGTAGCCGCGCGCGACCACATTGGGGGCACCGCACCGACGCAGGTACTGGCCGCCGTGGCGCGCGCCCGGGCCCGCCTGGCCCAAACTGAATGACATCTGGAACTGGTCATTGCGGGTCCGCCACAGCCGGTTTCCACCGCCATCGACGTCTTTCGGTTAGCATTGCGCGTGATGTAGCGCGCGGAACGTTACCGCGATATGTAGCACGAGGCGGACAGCGAGCTCTTACCGGCGACGCTCACTGGTCCATACGGACACTTCGTTTTCGACCCGAGGAGACATAATGCAAAGACGTGAGATGCTCAAGAAAGTGGCCACCGGCGCTGCGGCAGCCGGAGCTCTGGCCGCTCCTGCAATGGCGCGGGCACAAGCGACCTTGAACTGGCGCTGTGCGTCCAGTTTTCCAAAATCGCTCGATACGATCTTCGGCAGTGGCGAACACGCAACGCGCCGCATCAGCGAGCTCTCCGGCGGAAAGTTCAACATCCGCTTGTTCGCAGGCGGTGAAATTGTGCCCCCGCTGCAAGTGGCGGACGCCGTGATGAACGGCACGATCGAGTGCGGCCACACCGCCTCCTACTACTACATCGGCAAGGATCCGGTCTGGGCATTCGGCACCACGATCCCGTTTGGCATGAACTTCCGCCAGTACAACGCCTGGTGGATTCACGGCGGCGGCAACGAGCTGATGAACAACGAGTGGTATCACAAGCAAGGCATCCACGGCCTGCTCGCGGGGAATACCGGTGGCCAGATGGGCGGCTGGTTCAACAAGGAGATCAAGTCGGCCGAAGATCTCAAGGGCCTGAAGTTTCGTATTGCCGGTCTCCCTGGCAAGGCCTTTGCCAAGCTCGGCGCAGTGCCTTCGATGATCCCCGGCGGCGAGATCTACCAGGCCCTCGAGCGCGGCACGATCGACGCCGTTGAGTGGGTCGGCCCGTACGACGACGAGAAGTTCGGGCTCCAGAAAGTCTCGAAGTTCTACTACTATCCGGGCTGGTGGGAGCCGAGCGCCGCACTGATGCTGTTCGTCAACCTCAAGTCCTGGGAAGCGCTTTCCCCGGAGTACAAGGCGGCATTTGAAGCGTCGGCATACGAGGCCAATCAGGCGATGATGGCCAAGTACGATTTCGAGAACCCGGCTGCGCTCAAGCGCCTGATCGCCGGCGGCACTCAGCTGAAGTCCTTCCCGAAAGCGGTGATGGACATCTGCTACAAAGCAATGCAGGAGGTGTACGCCGAGATCTCGGCGACGAACCCGCTGTTCAAGAAGGTTCTTGCCCATCAGACCGCGTTCCAAACCGATGCCGTGCAGTGGTTGCGGCTCAACGAAGGCGCGTACGACTCCTACATGGCGACCATCCGCCGTTGAGGAATCAGGCTTAGTCTGCGGAAAGAGGCCGCGGGGGCAACCCCGCGGCCTCTTTCCCTTTCTATGCCGCAGCCGGCGGCAACTGTGAACAATTCAGTGCCTGCGTTCGAGGATGCTGACGTAGTTGGCCACCGCAGAACCACCCATATTGAACACTCCGACCAGTTCGGCGCCGGGCACCTGCATCTCGCCGGCTTCACCGGCCAGTTGCATCGCCGCCAGCACATGCATCGACACGCCGGTGGCACCGACCGGGTGTCCCTTGGCCTTGAGCCCGCCAGAGGGATTGATCGGCAGCCGGCCACCCGGTGCCACGACACCGTCCGCGAGCAAGCGCGCGCCCTGCCCGTCCGGCGCCAGGCCCATCGCTTCGTAGGTCAGCAATTCGGCAATGGTGAAGCAGTCATGGACCTCGGCCAACGAAAGGTCGTCGACCTTGATTCCGGCTGCGCCCAGCGCCTGCTGCCACGCGCGGCGCGGACCTTCGAAGGACACCGCATCGCGGCGCGACATCGGGAGGAAATCATTGACCTGGGCGCGCGCACGCAGCGCAATCGCGCGGGGAAAACTCTTCGCCACCTCGGCATCGGCAATGATCACGGCCGCCGCGCCATCCGAGACCAGCGAACAGTCGGTCTTGCGCAGCGGAGCCGCGACGATCGGATTCCTCTCCGAAACCGTGTTGCAGAATTCGAAGCCCAGGTCCTTGCGCATCTGGGCCCAGGGGTTGCGCACCCCGTTGGCGTGGTTCTTGGCGGCAATCCGGGCCAGCGTCGAGGAGTGTTCCCCGTAGCGCGCGAAGTACTCCTGCGCCATTTGCGCGAAGATTCCCGGGAAGGTCATACCTTGGGCGGCTTCTTCCCTGACGTAGGAAGCATTGCCGAGGATCCTGGCGACTTCCGAGCCGGAAACCGAGGTCATCTTCTCGGCTCCAACGACCAGGGCGACGCGCGCCCGGCCCGACTCGATTGCGTCGCAGGCAGCGTAGAGCGCCGCGCCCCCTGAAGCGCACGCGTTCTCGAGCCTGGTAGCGGGCACCCAGCGCAAGGAATCGTCGGCCTGCAGGACCAGCGACGAGGCAAAGATCTCCGGCACGAAACCACCGTTGAGGTGGCCCAGCCAGATCCCGTCGACGTCCTTGCCGGTGATCCCGGCGTGCGCGAGCGACTCGCGCGCCACCCCGCCGATCAGTGTTTCAAGGTCAAGCGCATCGAGCCTGCCAAACGGTGAATGAGCCCAACCGACAATGCATGCAGTCATGGTAATTCCCTCCGCTCCGTGTCACCCGTTACTTGGCTGGTGGCGGCGCACCATAGGGATTGGCCGGCGCGCCGTAGGGGCTGCTGCCACCACCGCCGTAGATTCCACCCCCGCTGCCCGAGGAGTAGTCGTCGCGCGGCGCTTCGATGCGAATGTTGGTGGTGTCAACCTTCTTGGTGTTGCCAATCAGCATGTAGACCATCGCCGGGAACGCGATCACGATCAGCAGAGCAGAGAGCTGGACCAGCACAAAGGGAATGACCCCGCGGTAGATCGCCACCGTCGAAACCTCCTTGGGAGCTACGCTGCGCAGGTAGAAGAGCGCAAACCCGAAGGGCGGCGTCAGGAATGAGGTCTGCATATTCATCCCGATCATCACCCCGAACCATACCAGATTGATACCCAATTTGGCGGCTACCGGGGCGAGCAGGGGCAGCACGATGAACGCGATCTCGAAGAAGTCGATGAAGAACCCCAGCACGAACACGATCAGATTGACGACCAAGAGGAATCCCCACTCGCCCCCGGGGATCGCAAGGAACAGGTGTTCTACCCAAAGATCGCCGTCGAGCGCCCGGAAGCTGAGCGAGAACACCGTCGAGCCCACCAGGATAAACATCACGAAGGTTGTGATCAGAGCCGTCGAATGACCCGCCTCCTTGAGCAGCTTGAGGTCGACCCGATGATTGAAACCGGCGAGGATCAACGCACCGACAGCGCCCATCGCCCCGCCCTCGGTCGGGGTGGCGACACCCATGAAGATCGTGCCCAGCACCAGGAAGATCAGCACCAGCGGCGGGACCATCACCAGCATGACGTGGGTGAACAGCGCCCGGCCGCGCAGCGTACGTGCTTCGGGCGGAAGCGCGGGCAGCATCTTGGGCTTGACCACCGAGACGGCAAAGATGAAGAGGACCAGCATCCCCACCAGCATCAGCCCCGGCATCACCGAGCCCAGATACATGTCCCCGACCGAAACCCCCAGCACGTCGGCCATGACGATCAGCACCAGCGACGGCGGGATCACCTGGGCCAGCGTCCCGGAGGCACAGATCACGCCGGTCGCCACGCGCATGTCGTAGCCGTAGCGGATCATCACCGGCAGCGAGATCAGCCCCATGGCAATTACCGACGCAGCCAGCACGCCGGTGGTCGCGGCAAGCAGCGCGCCAACGAAGATAACGGCGTAGGCGATGCCGCCGCGCACCGATCCGAAGAGCTGTCCGACGGTGTCGAGCAGATCCTCCGCCATCCCGGAACGCTCCAGGATGATTCCCATGAAGGTGAAGAACGGGATTGCCAGCAGCACCTGGTTGCCCATGATCCCGAACAGGCGCTGCGGCAGGGCCTGGAGCAGCGCCGGATGGAGTAACCCTGCCTCGATGCCGATTCCCGCGAACAGCATCCCGTTGGCGGCAAGCGCGAATGCCACTGGGAAACCCGAGAGCAGCATCACCCCCAGCCCGGCAAACATCACCGGCGCCATCATTTCGTGTGTGAGTACCATGTGCCTGTCGATCTCGGGAGTTAGGGGCGCGCGTGCGGCGCTTCGGTGACGTCGGTAGTTGCCGCGCCGGCATCATTCCCGCCGTCATTGCCGGTAGCGGGGAGCAACCCCCGCAGGAACGCGATCTTCTTGATCAATTCCGAGATCGCCTGCACGATCAACAGCGCGAATCCGATGGGAATCAACAGCTTGACCGGCCAGCGCAACAGACCGCCCGCGTCCAGCGACACTTCGCCGATCTGGTACGAAGACACGAACGCATCCCAGCCGAAAACAGTGATCACGGCGCATACCGGCAGCACCATGACGATGATGCCGAACACGTCGACCCAGGCGTTGACCCGAGCACTGAAGCGCCCCGAGATCAGATCGATGCGCACGTGTGCCTGATGCAGCATTGCGTAACCCGCACACAACAGGAACACCGCCGAGGACAGGTACCACTGCATCTCGAGCGAGGCGTTCGAGCTGTACCCGATGGAATAACGCAGGATCGCGTTGCCCGCACTGATCAGCACCGCGACCAGGATCAGCCAGTAGACCACTCGCCCGACCAGCGACGTGCCGGCGTCGATTGCGCGAGATAGCGTCAAGAAATGGCGCACCATCTGTCTCCGAGAAACGGATCGGGTAATGTTCCCGATTTTCTTTATTATCGCGCTACTTCTGCGCTACTTCTGCGCCGCGATAATCTGCATTTCGACCCGATAGGCCGGGGCCGCCAGCCGGGCCTCGATAGTCGCCCGTGCCGGGGTATGGCCCTGCGGCACCCAGGCGTCCCAGACCGCGTTCATCGCGGCGAAGTCACGGATATCGGTGAGGAAGATCGTCGCCTGCAGAATGTGCTGCTTGTCGCTGCCGTTCTTCGCCAGCAAACTGTCGATCCGCGCCAACACGCTCTGGGTCTGCTCGGTGACCGGAACTTGCGGATCCTCTGCGACCTGGCCAGCCAGGTAGATCACGCCATTATGGATCGCCGCTTCGCACATCCGCGCTCCGACACCGTTCCTGATTATTGCCATCAGTCCTTCCTCCCAAGAAATTCAGCGATTGCTCCAACCTGGTCATTCGGGATCAGTGATGGCGCGTGGCCCATCCCCGGAAAGTCGATTCGTTGGGCGCGCGGCCCCCGCTCGGTCATTGCCTGCGCCGTCGCCGGGTTGAGCAGGTCGGAATCAGCGCCGCGCAGCAGCAGCGTCGGGCAGCTGATCGCGTCATAGAACGGCCACAGGTTGAGCGGGGCGCTCACCGTGGCAGTGCGAAACGGCGATGCAATCGCCGGGTCGTAGTGGTATCGCCAGCGCCCGCCGTCTGCGACGAAGTAGTGGCGCGTCAGCACCTTGGCCTGCTCTTCGCTCAAGGGCCCGAAGGTGGCGGTCAGTTCGCGCTGCACCCGCTCGCCCTCCTCCCGGGTGGCAAAACTGGTGTGCTGGCCTACATAGCTGCCGATCCGCGTCAAGCCGCGCGAATCCAGTTCCGGCCCGATGTCATTGAGCACCATCCGGG
>JAHYJF010000152.1 GCA_019428955.1 Burkholderiaceae bacterium | reverse complement strand
CGCTCTTCTTCAGTCAGTTGCGCGTCCAGCAACAGCGGATCTTCCCACTTGAACGACGCAGCTGATTTCTTCGAAATCGACATCTCTGGCTCCTGTATCCCGGTCGGTATCGTTGCGAATTCTACGCTCCCAGCGGCCGCGGCTGACAGCGCGCGGCGTTCAGGTCACCGCGCGCCGGGCGCGGAAACGCGCGTTGTCCCACTCGTGCCTGGCCAGCACCACGCGCAGGTGCTCGACCGCGTCCCAGACATCGACGAAACGCAGGTACAGCGGCGCGAAGCCGAAGCGCGCGATGTTCGGAGTGCGAAAGTCGCCGATCACGCCGCGCGCGATCAGTGCCTGCGTGAGCGCGTAGGCGCGCTCACCATCGGCGCACGCGTAGCTCACCTGGTTGCCGCGTGCCGCCGGGTCGCGCGGGGTGACCAGCTCCAGCTGGTACTCCTCGGCCAGCGGGGCAACCAGATCGATGAAGCAGGCGGTCAGCGCCGCAGCCTTGGCCTCGAGTAGCGCCATCGAGTCGCCACCGAGCGCCTCGCGCATGGTGTCGACGCCAGCTTCGAGGGCCACCATCGACAGGATTGGTGGCGAGCCGCACAGGGCGCGGGCGATGCCCGGCGCGGGCCGGTAGTCGGGCTCGAAGAGAAAGGGCTGTTCGTGGCCGAACCAGCCCGAGAGCGGCTGCGCGAAGTCTTGCTGGTGGCGCCGGGCGACGAACAGGAAGGCCGGTGCGCCGGGTCCGCCGTTGAGGTACTTGTAGCCGCAGCCGACCGCGAAATCGGCCTGCGCGGCATCGAGTTCGACCCTGAATGCTCCGGCCGAGTGGGCCAGGTCCCAGATGGTCAGCGCACCGGCGGCGTGCGCGGCGGCGGTCAGCGAGGCCAGGTCCAGTCGCGAGCCAGTGCGGTAGTCGACCTGGGTGGCGAGCAGCACCGCGATATCGCTGGTGAGGCTCGCCGCGAGATCATGGCGCTCGACCAGGCGCAGTTCGTGTTGGCCGCCGAGCTGGCGGGCGAGTCCCTGGGCGATGTAGAGATCGGTCGGGAAATTGCCGCGCTCGGAGAGGATCACTTTGCGTTCCGGGCGCTGCGCCAGCGCGCCCGAGAGCAGCTTGAACAGGTTCACCGAAGTGGAGTCGGCGACCACCACCTCGTCGTCGGCCGCACCGACCAGCGCTGCGATCTTGGCTCCCAGCCGCTGCGGCAGATCGACCCAGCCGGCATCGTTCCAGCTGGTGATGAGCTTCTCGCCCCATTGCCGTTCGATCGCATCCTTCACCCGCGCGGCGGTAGCGCAGGGCATGGCCCCGAGCGAATTGCCGTCGAGATAGATCACACCAGGGGGCAGCGAGAACAGCTCGCGTGCCGACGCCAGCTCGTCGCGCGCGTCGAGTTCGGCGCACTGCTCGCGGGCGCGCACGGCGGGCGGCGCGCCGGACTGCACAGCATTTTTCATTGCTTCTCCAGAAGGGGCAGTGGATATGGCGGTGGTGTTATTGTCGCCTGATCGTGGCGGTGAACGTAGCACCGTTGCGGTGACCAGGGGAGGCGTGGACATGGACAGTGCAGTGGCGATTCTCGGCGGCGGTTGTTTCTGGTGCCTGGAAGCCTGCTACCAGGAGCTCAGGGGCGTAATCGGGGTCGAGTCCGGATACTGCGGGGGCACCGTGCCCGCGCCGAGCTACGAGCAGATCTGCCGTGGCGACACCGGGCATGCCGAGGTCGTGCGCGTTGAATATGATTCCGCGTTGCTGAGCTACGACCAGGTGCTGGAAGTCTTCTTCTCGATCCACGATCCGACCACCAGGGATCGCCAGGGCCACGATATCGGCACCCAGTACCGCTCGGCGATCTTCTGGCTCGACGAGGACCAGCGCACCATGGCCGAGTCCTGGATCGAGCGCCTCAACCGCGATGAAGTGTTTGGCCGGCCGCTGGTGACCGAACTTTCACCTGGTCAGGACAGCGACGGAACGGGTGCGCCGGGCGGGTACCGTTATTACCCCGCCGAGGCCTATCACCAGCGCTACTTCGCGCGCCATCCCGGCGAGGGTTACTGCCGGATTGTCGTGGCCCCCAAGCTTTCCGGTTTTCGCAAGCACCACCGGGAGCTGTTGCAGCGCTAGGGGCGCCGTCCCGGCGCGCCGCAGCGCCAGCACGTTCAGCGCGCCGCGCTGGTCGAGATTCGCCGGGAGATTTCGCGCGACTTGAATTGCGCCGCGACGTCGCCCTGGCGGGCCGCTTCGACGTACCACTGAAGGGCGCGACTGAGATTGATCGGCACGCCGAGCCCGGCCTCGTACATCGAGGCCAGCACGCATTGCGCCCCAACGTCGCCAGAGTCGGCGGCCACCTCGTACCACTGGGCGGCCTTGACGTAGTCCTGTGCGACGCCGCAGCCGAGGTAGTAACCAGTGGCGGTTGCCTCGGTCGCATCCGCATGCCCATGCTCTGCAGCGCGCGCTGCGGTCTCCGGCCTCCGCCGCTCTCAGGAAGAGGATCATCGCCGCCTCGACCTTGTGGGCCTCGTAGAGCACCACGGCCGAGTCGTTCCAGCGTTTGATCAGTTCGGGGTTGGGGCTTCGATCGCGGAAAGCAGCGGCAAGCTTGTCGCCGCGCCCGCGTTGCCGGTCATGACGGCGCCGACGCCCGCCAGCGTCACCGCCAGCGCCACCGCTGCCAGCCGGCCGATTCCGGCATCAACTCCGGGCTGTCCCGGCAGGGGTGTTCTCATCGCGCAAATCCACCTTCTCGAGGGGCAAGCTTGGGCATCGATGTTACTGCAGCACTCGGGTATCCTTGAAAGGAACATGGTTCGGGAAATGGAGAATCGGCAATGTCGGAACGCATGATGCTGCGCCTCGGAGCGGCTCTCGCCGTGGCGGCCGCGCTGGTGCTGGGCGGCTGCGGCTATAACGACATCCAGAGCCGCGACGAGCAGACCAAGTCGGCCTGGTCGGAGGTGCTCAACCAGTACCAGCGCCGCGCCGACCTGATCCCCAACCTGGTCAACACGGTCAAGGGCTACGCGGCCCAGGAACGTGATGTCCTGACCGCGGTCACCGAGGCCCGCTCGCGGGTCGGACAGGTCCAGGTCAATCCTTCGGATCCGGCGTCGCTCAAGCAGTTCGAGGACGCCCAGCGCGGCATGGGCAGTGCGCTCTCCCGCCTGCTGGTGGTGGCGGAGAACTACCCACAGCTCAAGTCGGACGCCAATTTCCGCGACCTCCAGGCACAACTCGAGGGTACCGAGAATCGCATCACGGTGGCGCGCAAACGCTACATCGAGGCGATCCAGCAGTACAACACGCTGGTGCGCCGGTTCCCGGTCAACCTGACTGCGATGGTGTTCAGCTACCAGGTCAAGCCCCAGTTCACGGTCGAGAACGAGGCCGCGATCGCCAGGCCGCCGAGCGTTGACTTCGGCGCGCCGGCCCCGACCCCGGCCAAGTAGGCTGATGAAGCTGCGCGCGCTGCTCCCGGCCGCGCTGCTGGTAGCGGCGCTGGT
Organism: Burkholderiaceae bacterium; assembly: GCA_019428955.1. Lineage (GTDB taxonomy): Bacteria > Pseudomonadota > Gammaproteobacteria > Burkholderiales > Burkholderiaceae_E > JAGXFR01. The sequence goes on along the minus strand of JAHYJF010000152.1, from coordinate 5,149 downwards.
CGCCGCCACGGCCGGCCACGCCCAGGAGCTGCAGCCGGTGCCGGCGCTCAAGGCGCGGGTCACCGACACCATCGACCTCTTGAGTGCCACGCAGCGCGCCCAGCTCGAGGAGGAACTCGCCGCGATCGAGCTGGCCAAGGGCAGCCAGGTGGCCGTGCTGGTGGTCGCCACCACCGCGCCCGAGGAGATCGAGCCCTACGCGGAGCGGGTGTTCGAGACCTGGAAGCTGGGCCGCGGCGAGGTCGCCGGCAAGCGCATCGACGACGGCGTTCTGATCGTGGTGGCGCGCGCTGACCGGCGCATGCGCATCGAAGTCGGCTACGGACTGGAGGGAGCGATTCCCGATGCGCTCGCCAAGCGCATCGTGGCCGAGTCGATGGGACCACGGTTTGCCAAGGGCGACTGGTACGGCGGACTGCACGCCGGCGTGGTCGACGTCGCTCGCCTGATTGCCGGCGAGCAGTTGCCGCCGCCGGCGCGCCAGCGCTCTGCCCAGGCCGACCTGCCCAACAACTGGGCGACGGGGGCCATGGCGGTGGTGGTGATCTGGCTGGTGGTGCGCGCGATCCTTGGCCGGTTCGTCGGTTCGCTGGCTGGCGGCGTGGGCGCCGGCGTGGTGGCGACCAACCTGGGAGCTTCGCTGGTGGTTGGGCTGGCTCTGGGACTGGTCGGATTCATCGTGATGCTGCTGCTCGGTGCGCTGGGCAGCGGGATGCAGCAAAGCGGCAACCACACCTGGCGCTCGGGCGGCTGGGGTGGTGGTGGCGGTTTTGGCGGGGGAGGCGGCTTCGGCGGCGGTGGCGGCGGTTCCGGGGGCGGTGGTGCCTCGGGCAGCTGGTAGGAGGCGGCGATGAGATCACGTCCGGCGCGTTGGTTGATGCATTTGCTGCACCAGGGCTGGCCGTTGCGGCGGGCCTTTCCGGCGCCCACCCTTGACGCCATCGAGGAAGCCATCAGCGCCGGTGAGCAGCGCCATGGCGCCGAGCTGCGTTTCGTGGTCGAAGCGCGGCTGGGGGCGCTGGCGGTGTGGGCCGGAGTGACGCCGCGGGCGCGTGCTGCGGCCTTGTTCTCCGACTTGCGGGTGTGGGACACCGAGGCCAACAATGGGGTGCTGGTCTATGTGCTGCTTGCCGATCGAGCCGTGGAGATAGTTGCCGATCGCGGCGCCCGGGCCCGGGTTCAGGCCGAGGTGTGGAACAAGGCCTGCGCCACCATGACGACGGCCTTCGGGGCCGGAGATTTCCAGGGCGGCACGGTGCGTGCGCTCGCGAGCCTTGCGCAGGCGCTGGCCACGGCGTTTCCGCCCGACGCCGACAATCCCGACGAGTTGCCCAACCGCCCCACGGTACTCTGAGGCGCCGCGGCGATCCAGCGCACTTCAGCGTCGCCCGCGATCCTCCGCGCTCAGGCGCTCTTCGGCGTGCCCGGAGCTCTGGCCTGGCGGGTCACCAGCCACACCCCGAGGCAAGCTGCGGCGGCTCCCACCAGGCTCAGGCCATCGGGTGAGACCCGAAAGATCAGCCACTCGACGCCCAAGGTCACAACGGGCGTTAGGTAGAGCAGGCTGGTGACCCGGGTCGCCGCGCCGCGGCGCATCAGCCAGTGCAGCGCGCTCACCGCCAGGAGCGTCGCGAACATCACCAGGAAGAGCGTGGCGCCAAGCAGGCGCAGGCTCGGCCGCAGCTCGAAGCCTTCAACCAGCCAGGCGAGCGGCGCGAACAGCGCCAGCGTCGCGGCCGTCTGGATCAGCGTTGCCGAGCGCAGGTCGACTGCCGGGCAAAAGCGCCGTTGGTAGAGCGTCGCGGTCGAGATCGACGCCAGCGCAAAGAGCGCGCAGGCCAGCCCCGCGACGCTCATCGTGCGCAGGTCGAGTCCTCGCCAGACGATGGCGGTGACGCCGAGCAATCCCACCGCCACGCCGAGCCACTGCAGCGGTGCGAGCTGGTCGCGGCCGCGCGCCGTGAGCCAGACCGCCGTTACCAGCGGCTGGAAGGCGAGGATCAGTGCCGACATCGATGCCGACAGCCCGAGGAACTGCGCGTAATGGCTGCCGCCGAGGTTGAAGCCGTGCATCAGCACGCCGGCGACGATGATGTGCAGCCACTCGACGCGGGTTGAGGGCCAGCGTGGCCGCAGCCACAGCACCACCGGAATCAGCACCAGGGTGGCGAGCGCGAAGCGCAGGGTCAGGAAGCTGAAGGGCGATGCGTCCAGCAGAGCGATCCTGGTGGCGACGTAGCCCGATCCCCAGATCAGCACGAAATACGCCGCCAGCAGGCGCTGCGGATCGATCCCGGCGATGGTATGAGGGGCGGCTCTGGTCACGGTTGTTCGTTTCAGGTCGGTTCGCGGCGCACGATCCGCGCACGCTAGCACAGCATCGGGCAGTGCGGAGCATGGCGGTTGCACGGTAGCATTGCGCCATGAACATTTTCGGCCATCGCAAACCGTCGCTGCTCCGCTGCCTGGTGGCTGCGGTGCTGCTGCTCGCGTTCGCCGGCTTGGCGGGCGCGGCGCCGGCCACGGCGCCATTCCCACGCGCGGGCGTGCTCGAATACAAGGTCTACATGGGTGAGTACACCAAAGGCATCGCGCTGGGCCGGGCGCGAATCCAGGTCGAGTCCGACGGCCGGAATTATCGACTGCGCAACCAGGCCGAGCTGATCGGCTTGTTGAAACTCTTCTACCAGGGCGTGTGGATCGACCAGAGCCGCGGCCGACTCGGCCCCGACGGTATCGAGCCCGAGCGCTACAGCGAGTGGCGTCGGACCAAGCCCGAGCGCTGGATCGGCGTCGACTACGACGCCCGGCGCGTGCAGGTCAAGGCAGTGCCCGAAGGCCTGGCGCTGCGCGCTGGGGCGCAGGACCGGCTCTCGGTGCTCTGGTACCTCGGCATGGTCGCGCGCGGCAACCCCGAACTGGTCTCGGCCGGCAAGGTCTTCGAGGTGCCGCTGCTGACGTTTCGGAGCATCAATATCGCGCGCTTCGAGAGCCTGGGCGAGCAGGTGCTGCCGACCGACGCGGGGCCATTGCGCGCGATCTACCTCTCGTACCGGGAGAAGGGCGAGAAGCCGAGCGGCATCGAGGTCTGGCTGGGCATCGAGCAGCAGATGCAGCCGGTGCGAATCCGCTATCGTGAAGGTGACAGCGAAACCTTCGACATGGTGCTCGAGGGCACCAAAGGATCCCAATGAAAGTGCTGATAATCCCGGTGACCCCGTTCGAGCAGAACTGTTCGCTGCTGATTTGCGAGGAAACCGGCAAGGCCGCGGCGATCGACCCAGGCGGCAATCTCGAGCGCGTCGAAGCCGCGCTCGCCGGGCACCAGGCCGAACTCGAGAAAGTGTTCCTGACCCACGGCCACATCGACCACTGCGGGCAATCGCGGGTGTTGGCCGACCGGCACCACGTGCCGCTCGAAGGTCCCCAGCTGGCCGACCTGTTCTGGATCAAGCAACTGCCGCAACAGGCGAATATGTTCGGCTTCGAGCCGATCGCGGCGTTCGAGCCCGATCGCTGGCTTGAGGATGGCGACACCGTGACTTTCGGCGCCCAGACGCTCGAGGTGCTGCACTGCCCGGGGCACACGCCCGGGCACGTGGTGTTCTTTCACCGCGCGGGTGGCTTGGCGATCGTCGGCGACGTGCTGTTCCAGGGCTCGATCGGGCGCACCGACTTTCCGGGCAGCAACCACGCCGCGCTGATCAACGCGATCACCACCAAACTCTGGCCGCTGGGCGATGATGTCCAGTTCGTGCCCGGGCACGGTCCGACCTCGACCTTTGGCGAGGAGCGCGAGCACAACGCGTTTGTTTCGGATCGGGCGTTGCGGCGGGGCTAATTCGGCTGCGTTACCGACCGGCGATGGGTGCCGTCCCGAGCGGCCTGTGCTCAGTCATCAGCCCTTCTTCGCGCCCCACGAATCGCGCAGCGACACCGCGCGATTGAACACCGGTTTGCCCGGCTGGGAATCGACCCGGTCGGCGACGAAGTAGCCGTGGCGCTCGAACTGGAACCGATCCTCGGGCTGCGCGACGGCGAGCCCCGGCTCGACGAACGCCGATATTACCCGCAGTGAACGAGGGTCGATCGCCGCGAGGAAATCGCTGCCGCCCGCTCCGGGCTGCTCCGCGGTGAACAGCCGATCGTAGAGCCGCACTTCGGCGGCTACCGCGTCGCTGGCCGACACCCAGTGGAGGTTGCCCTTGACCTTGTAGGTGTTGGCTCCGGCCGTGCCCGATTTGGAGTCGGGGAAGTATTCGGCGTGCACCGCTACCACATTGCCGTCGGCGTCCTTCTCGCAGCCGGTGCATTCGATGACGAAACCATAGCGCAGGCGCACCCGGTTGCCGGGGAAGAGTCGGAAGAAGCCCTTGGGCGGGGTTTCCGCGAAGTCGCCGCGCTCGATCCACAGTTCGCGCGTGAGCGCAAAGGTGCGCTGGCCGCGCTCGGGCTGCTGCGGGTGCACCGGCGCGCTGCAGGGTTCGGCACCATCCGCGGGGAAGTTGCTGATGACGAGTTTCAGCGGGTCGAGCACCGCGATCGCGCGCGCCGCCTTGGCGTCGAGGTCGTCGCGCAGCGCTTGTTCGAGCGTACCCATGTCGACCCAGGAATCGGCCTTGGCCACCCCGATCCGGTCGCAGAAGAGCCGGATCGATTCCGGGGTGTAGCCGCGCCGGCGCAGCCCGACGATGGTGGTCATGCGGGGGTCGTCCCAGCCGGCGACGTGCCCCCCCTGGACCAGTTCCTGGAGCTTGCGCTTGCTGGTGATGGTGTAGGTGAGGTTGAGGCGCGCGAACTCGATCTGCTGGGGCAGCGGCCGGTCGAAGAAGCCGCCTTCGGCGAGCCGCGCGAGCAGCCAGTCGTAGAGCGGGCGGTGGTCCTGGAACTCGAGCGTGCACAGCGAGTGGGTGATGTTCTCGAGCGCGTCCTCGAGCGGGTGGGCGTAGTCGTACATCGGGTAGATGCACCACTTCTCCCCCGTGCGGTGATGCGCGGCGAAGCGGATCCGGTAGAGGCCCGGATCGCGCAGGTTCATGTTGGGCGAGCCCATGTCGATCCTGGCGCGCAGGATCTGCGTGCCCTCGGCGTGCCTGCCGGCGCGCATCTCGCGCAGCAGGCGCAGGTTCTCGGTGGGGACGCGGTCGCG
>JAHYJF010000151.1 GCA_019428955.1 Burkholderiaceae bacterium | reverse complement strand
CCAATTGCCAATGCGCTGTCGGGCGCGCGGGGCGGCGCGGGCGGTTTGTTCGCGAACATCCTGCACGCGGGCGGCGTGGTCGGGGCGCCCGGCCCGGGCCGGATGGTGCCAGCGCTGGCCTTCGCGGGCGCACCGCGCATGCACAATGGCGGCTGGGCGGGACTGCGCCCGGACGAGGTTCCGGCGATCCTGCAGCGGGGCGAACGGGTTCTGTCGCGCCGGGAGGCTGCGGGATACGGCCAGACCAGTGCGCCGACCGTCAACGTCACGATTCTGGCGCGGGATGCCGAAAGCTTCCGGCAGTCCCGGACGCAGGTCGCGGCTGATATTGCCCGGGCTGTGTCCTTGGGGCGGAGGGGCATGTGATGGCGTTTCACGAGGTACGGTTCCCCGACAATATCAGCCGAGGGGCGCGCGGCGGGCCGGAACGGCGGACCCAGATCGTGGAGCTTGCGTCGGGCGACGAGGAACGCAATGCCAGCTGGGCCAACAGCCGCCGCCGCTATGATGTGGCTTACGGGATCCGGCGTGCGGATGATCTGGCAGCAGTCGTCGCCTTCTTCGAGGCGCGCAACGGTCGCCTGCATGGGTTTCGCTACAAGGATTGGGCCGATTACAAATCGAGCCTGCCATCGCAGGCAGTTAGCTCAACCGACCAGCAGATCGGCACTGGCAACGGCAGCCAGCAGAGCTTCCAGCTGGCGAAACGCTACATTTCCGGTGCGCAGACATGGGTCCGGACCATCACCAAACCTGTCGCAGGCACCGTCCGCGTCGCGCTAGGCATGGTGGAGCAGCTATCAGGCTGGGCGCTGGACACGACGACCGGCGTCATCACCTTCACCACCGCCCCTGCGGGCGGCGTCATCATCCGCGCTGGCTTCGAATTCGATGTGCCGGTGCGCTTCGACAGCGACACGCTCGATGTGACCCTCGATTTTGAACGGCTCGGCTCGATCACCGCCATCCCCCTGCTGGAGATCCGCAGATGAAAGCGCTCTCCCCTGCGCTGCAGGCCCATCTCGATGACGGCACCACTACCTTGTCCTGGTGCTGGCGGATTTCGCGGGCCGACGGTGTGGCGCTGGGCTTCACCGATCATGATCGCGCCCTCAGTTTCGATGGCACCGAGTTTGAGCCGGAAAGCGGGTTTGCGGCTTCGGAAATCCGCGCTGGCTCCGATCTGGCTGTTGATGCGCAAGACGCCACTGGCGTTCTGACCTCCGACCGCATCACCGAAACCGACATCCTCGACGGACGCTGGGACAATGCGGCGGTGGAGCTGTGGCGGGTCAATTGGTCTGATACCAGCCAGCGCGTCTTGCTACGGCGTGGGGCCGTAGGGCAAATCCGCCGTGGCCGCATGGCCTTCGTCGCCGAGGTGCGGTCCTTGGCACATGTGCTGGGCCAGACGGTCGGACGCACGTTTCAAGCCAATTGCGACGCGGCGCTGGGTGATACGCGCTGCGGCATCGACCTAGAGAACGCCATCTACAGGGGCACGGGCATCGTCACTGACCTCTTGCGCGACCGGACTTTCATGGCCTCGGGTCTGGCCGGGTTCGATCAGGGTTGGTTCGCTTCCGGCACAATTACCTGGACGAGCGGCGCGAATGCGGGGCGCGTCACCGAAGTGCTGGCGCATGGCATGGCCGATACCATTGCCACCCTTACCCTGCTGGAAGCGCCGGTGCGTGCCATCGCCGAAGGCGACAGTTTCATCGCCCGGGCAGGCTGCGACAAGCGCATCGCGACCTGCAGCGCCAAGTTCGCGAATGTCGCCAACTTTCGGGGCTTTCCAAACATACCCGGCCAGGATGCGGTGCTGCGGTATGCCAGCCAGGACGGCGGCCCTGAAGGAAATGTGCTGTGAAACGCCGCGCGGCCGTGGCCGATCCCGCCTTGGTCATCGCCGTCGCGCGGTCTTGGATTGGCACGCCCTATCACGATCAAGCCAGCCTGCGCGGCGTCGGCTGCGACTGCCTTGGCCTTGCGCGCGGCGTCTGGCGCGAGGTTGTGGGCGATGAGCCCTTCCCCATTCCGCCCTATAGCCGGGATTGGGGTGAAACAGGCCCGCGCGAGGTGTTGGCCGAGGGCGCGCGCCAGATGATGCCGGAAATCACGCCGACTGAGGCCGGTCCCGGCACGCTGATCCTGTTTCGCATGGGTCGGAGCACTGCTCCGACGCGCGCCATCGCCAAGCATGTCGGGATCCTGACCACGCACGATCGTTTCATCCACGCCTATGAACGGCTCGGCGTTGTCGAGCAAAACCTGACCACGGCATGGGCGCGCAAGATCGCCTTCGCCTTCCTGTTCCCAAGAGACTGAGACCACACACATGGCAACTTTGGTTCTCGGCGCCGTTGGCTCCGCGCTTGGCGGCGCATTTGGCGGTGCCATCCTCGGCTTTTCTGGCGCGGCGATTGGCGGGTTTATCGGCTCGACCATTGGGTCGGTGGTCGACAACTGGATCGTCTCGTCCCTCGCCCCGGCGCAACGCATCGAAGGTGCGCGGCTCGACAGCTTGCGCATCACGTCCTCAACCGAAGGGGCTGTGATCCCACGCCTGTTCGGTCGCATGCGCATCGGCGGCAACATAATCTGGGCTACCGATTTCCGCGAAGAGGTCAACACCACCACGCAAGGCGGCGGCAAAGGTAGCGGGCCGAAGGTCAAGACGACCGAATACATCTACTATGCCAGCTTCGCAGTCGCTTTATGCGAGGGCGAGATCACCGGCATCGGGCGTGTCTGGGCCGACGGCAAGCCGATGGACATGACGGGCGTCACCTGGCGCTGGTATCCCGGCGACGAGGCGCAGGGCCGTGACCCGTTCATTTCGGCTAAGATGGGTACTGCCAACACCCCCACCTATCGTGGCACCGCCTATGTCGTGTTCGAGGAACTGGACCTAAGCGCCTTCGGCAACCGTCTGCCGCAGATCAGCTTTGAGGTGTTCCGCCCGCTCGCCGACCCCGACACCGCCGAAGGGCTGGTGAAAGCGGTGACGATGATCCCGGCCTCGGGCGAGTTCACCTATGCGACCGCGCCAGTCAAGAAATCCACCGGCGCCGGGGGCGCAACGGTGGCCGAGAACCTGAACGCCATTTCTGACACGGCTGACATCGTGGTGGCGCTGGACCGGATGCAGGCGATGGCCCCGGCGGTGGAAAGCGTGAGCCTGGTGGTGGCGTGGTTCGGCGATGACCTGCGCGCAGGATCGTGCAAGGTGCGCCCCGGCGTCGAGGTTTCGGCCAAGGCGACGACACCCTCGGCATGGGTCGTGAATGGCGTCGCACGCGCAGATGCATTTCTGGTCAGCCGTGATGCCGAGGACCGTCCCGTTTACGGCGGCACGCCTGCGGATTTCGCGGTGGTGCAGGCCATCCAGGAGATGAAGGCGCGCGGGTTGCGCGTGACCTTCTATCCCTTCATCCTGATGGACGTCCCGCCCGGCAACACCAAGCCCAATCCCTACACCGCCAATGCCGCCACTTCTGGCCAGCCGACATTCCCGTGGCGCGGCCGGATTACCTGTTCGCCCGCCGCAGGTTTCGCCGGATCAGTGGACAAGACTGCAACCGCCGCGACACAGGTTGCAGCCCTGTTCGGCACGGCGACACCCGCCAACTTCAGCGTGTCGGACACCACTGTCAGCTGGACCGGCCCGATCGGGGAATGGGGCTTGCGCCGCATGATCCTACACTATGCGCATCTCTGCAAAGCGGCAGGCGGCGTCGATGCCTTCCTGATCGGCTCGGAAATGCCCGGTCTGACCACGATCCGTTCGGCTGCCAGCACCTATCCCGCCGTCACTGCCTTCAAGGCTCTTGCCGCCGATGTCAGAACGATCCTCGGCGCTGGGCCCAAGATCGGCTATGCCGCCGACTGGTCGGAATACTTCGGCCACCATCCAGCCGACGGCAGCGGCGATGTGTTCTTCCACCTCGACCCGCTCTGGTCAGACGCCAACATCAACCTCATCGGCATCGACAACTATATGCCGCTGTCCGATTGGCGCGACGGCTTCGATCATGCCGATGCAGCGCTGGCCCCGGCAATCTATGACAGGGGCTATCTGCAATCGAACATCACCGGCGGCGAAGGGTTCGACTGGTTTTATTCCAACGCCCTTGATCGGACCGAGCAAAACCGCAACCCAATCACCGATGGTGCGGCGGCCAAACCATGGGTCTTCCGCTTCAAGGATCTGCGCGCCTGGTGGCAAAACCCGCACTTCAACCGGCCAGGTGGGGTGGAAAGCGGCACGCCAACCGCATGGGTGCCGCAGTCGAAGCCCGTCTGGTTCACCGAACTGGGCTGCCCGGCTGTTGATCGCGGCACCAACCAGCCCAACGTGTTCTTCGACCCGAAATCTTCGGAAAGCTTCACACCCTACTTTTCGCGGGGCTGGCGCGATGACGCGATCCAACGGGCCTATCTCGAGGCCAGCTATCTCTTCTGGGGTGCATCAGCGAACAACCCGATTTCCTCGGTCTATGGTGCGCGCATGGTGCATGTGCCGGAATGTGCCGCCTGGACATGGGACGCCCGGCCCTATCCCTTCTTCCCCGGGCTGACAGATGTCTGGACCGATGGCCCGAACTGGCGGCTCGGGCACTGGCTGACCGGGCGGCTGGGCGCTGTTTCGCTGGCGGCCCTTGTGCGCCATCTCTGCCTGCGCGCAGGCATGCAGGAGGAATTGATCGACGTCTCTGGCCTCTGGGGTGCGGTCGAAGGCTATGTCGTCTCCACTCTGGAGGCCCCGCGCGCCTCGATTTCCACGCTCGCACGGCATTTCGGCTTCGATGCGGTGGAAAGCGAGGGCCGCATCAAGTTCCTGATGCGGGGTCGGATCGCCAGCGCCACGGTCACGCCCGACAGCATGGTCGCGCCCGCCTCCGCACAGGGCGACGTGATGGAACTGACCCGCGCGCAGGAAACCGAACTGCCGCAGGCGCTGAAATGGCAGGTTGCCCGTGCTGACGAGGATTATGACGCGGCACAGGTCGAAGCGCGGCGCATCACCGTCGACACCACCCGCATCGCCTCGGAAAGCTTCCCGATGGCGATCCCGCCCGAAGAAGCTGAACGCCGCTGCCGCCGCGCGCTGATGGAAGCATGGGTGGGGCGCGAAAGCGCGGTGTTTCGTCTGCCGCCCTCTCGTCTGGCGCTGGATCCCTGCGACGTCATCCTGCTCGACCACGATGGCCGCCTCACGGAAATGCGGCTGGTATCCATCGCGGACTCCGACCTGCGCAGCGTCGATGCCGTGCGCCAGGATCGCGCGGTTTATGACTTGCCACCCGGTGAGCCACGACCGGCCACGCTGTCGACACCGACGGTTTTCGGTTCCCCCGACATCGTGCTACTGGACTTGCCGCAACTCCGCGAAGATCAGCCTGCGCATCGGCCCTTTGTCGCCGCCCATGCCAAACCATGGCCCGGAGAGCTGGCCGTCTATCGCAGTGCCGCTACAGATGGCTTTGCCCTGCTGACCACCTTCAGCTCGCGGGCGCGCATGGGTGTGCTGGCGGCCGACTTCTTTTCTGGGCCGGTGTCACGCTTCGATCTGGGCAATGCGCTGGTGGTGGACCTTTTCTCCGGCACGCTGGAGAGCGTCACGGACATCACGCTTCTGGGTGGAGCCAATGCGCTGGCCGTGGAAACTGGTGCTGGGCAATGGGAAATCGTCCAGGCTGGCGTGGCCGAGTTGATCGCGCCCGGGCGCTATCGGCTGACCCGGCTGCTGCGCGGTCAACGCGGAACGGAAGGGGCCATGGTTGCCATGGTGCCGACCGGCGCACGCGCTGTCGTGCTTGACACTGCCTTGGCACCTTTGCCGATTTCCGAAGCCGACCTCGGCTTGCCTTGGAACTGGCGCATGGGCCCCGCCTCAAAGCCGGTCAGCGACGAGACCTTTATTGCCAGCAGCTTCACCCCCCAAGGCGCTGGGCTGCGGCCGTTCTCCGTCGCGCATGTCGAACAGCCATGGCGATTTTCTCGCAGTCCCGGCGATCTGACCATTCGCTGGACGCGCCGGTCGCGGTCATTGGCCGCTGATACGTGGGGCGCTGGCGATGTGCCCCTGGCTGAGGACAGCGAGGCTTACGAGGTGGACATCCTTGACGGGGCAACCCGTAAGAGAACCTTACAAGTTGCCACCACCTCTGCCCTCTACACCGCCGCCCAGCAGACCGCCGACTGGGGCGCGCCGCTTGGCCCCGGCCAATCCCTCGCCATCCGCATTTACCAGCTCTCGGCCCTGATCGGCCGGGGCGCTGGGCGATCCGTCACGCTCACATTCTGAAAGCAGGATCATGTCCGACATCACGACCCACCTCCTGCTGCCATACATCCTGGCATCGCAGGCCCAGAAGCATGTCACCCATAACGAGGCGCTGCGCCTGCTGGACGCGATGGTGCAACTGTCGGTCCTCGACCGCACGCGCACCGCGCCGCCTGCGAGCCCCGTCGACAGCGACCGGCACATTGTGGCATCGGGCGCGACAGGCCTGTGGGCAGGCTGGGATCTGAACGTAGCATTCTGGGTCGACGGCGTCTGGATGCGGCTGGTGCCGCGCCCCGGCTGGCTGGCGTGGATTGCGGCGGAGCAGGCCTTTGTCGTCTGGAATGGCAGTGCCTGGGAGGCGGTCGGCGAACCGGTGGACGTATCAGACGCCGTCTTCAGCCTGGTGAACAATGCCGATCCGACAAAGCGGGCGCTGTTTTCGCTGTCGGGGATCACGACCGGCACGACCCGGACCTTCACGCTGCCGAACACATCCTCGGAACTGGCGATCCTCGCAGGCACGCAGACCTTCAGTGGCAACAAGACCTTCTCCGGTACCCTGACCGCCTCGGGTACGGTCACAGTTTCGGCGGCGGCGGCCACCATCGGCACGGCGACAACGACTGCCACCTACGGGGTGGGCACAGGTGCCACGACCACCGGCGTCACCAAGACCCTGAACCTCGGGACCGGCGGGGCTTCAGGGTCCACCACGATCGTCAACATCGGTTCCGCCACCGCTGGGTCGGGCGGGACCACGGTGGTGAACACGCCGATGGTCACCTTCGCAAATGCCGTTACGCAGGTTGGGATGCCTCAAGCCAACCTGACAGCGCAATTGCTCGGCCTCGGCGGGGCGACAGCCGACAGCTACAACCGCTTGTCGATGAACACTCCTGCAGTGCTGCTCAACAACGCCGGAGCCGGGATCGAGGCCACCGTCAACAAGGCCGCCGCCGGGAATGACGCAGCCTTCGCCTTCAAGACCGGCTTCTCGGCCCGCGCCCTGATCGGCCTTCTGGGCAATGACGATTTCAGCTTCAAGGTCAGCCCGAACGGCTCGACATTCTATGACGCGATCCGGATCGACCGTACCTCCGGCCGGGTCGAACTGCCCGAACCGCTGGTGATGCCCGCCCTGCCTGCCGCCCCGGACCCTCCGCCTGCGGGAAAGCTTGCGGTCTATGCCCGTGACCGCGCCGGGGCCGGATGGCTCGATGTGCAGCGCCCCTCCGGCCGGTTCTTTCCGCTGCAGCCACACTTCGGGGTCAACCGGGTCGCCACTTGGGCCCCATCTGTCAGCACCACAGTGAACACCAATGGCATGCCGCGCACGGCTGTGGGCACCGTGGCGACGCCGACGCTCACCACCACCAACCTATCCACCAGCATGCGGCGCTGGCGGGTGACCAGTGCGGCCACGGCCAGCGCGGTGGGAGAGGAACGATCCGCAGGATGGGTCTGCTGGCGTGGCAATGCCGAGGGCCTCGGCGGTTGGAACTATGTCAATCGCCTGTCGCTGACGACCTTGCAGGCAACCGGGATGGGGTTCTTCGGGCTTTATGGTTCCATAACGGCGCTCGCCACGACCCTGACCCTGGCCACGGTGCTGAACTGCATCGGCATCGGTTTCCAGCGCGGCACCCATACCAACTGGCAGCTGGTGCACAATGATGGCACCGGCGCGCCGACGCTGATCGACCTCGGGGCGAGTTTCCCGGTGGCCAGCATGACCAATGTGCTGACGCTCTACATTGCTGCCGCACCAAACGGGGCCGACATCGGTGTGCGGGTGGTCGAGGAGGTCAGCGGGGCGGCGGTCGAGTTCACCATCACCACCGACATACCCGCTGCTACCCAACTGCTCAGCCCGCGCAACTACATGAACAACGGCGCGACGGCGGCAGCCGTCGCCTACGACTGCTCCGGTGTCTACGTCGAGACGGACTATTGAACCCAAGGAAGTTATTATGACAGAACGAACCACCCTGTTGCAGGAGGTCAGTACAGCCTTCCGTGACAACGGCCTCACCGCAGCCATCACCGCACTGATCGGCGGGTTCATCGCCCTTTTGGCCGCAGTCACGCGCCGGGCCTTCACCAATGATGCGATGCTGGTCCGGATGGACCGGGAGCTGCTGGCCGAGCGCGACCGCGTGGATCGTCAGCGCGCTGAAGACCGCAAAGGCGATGCCGACCGGCTGGAACGGATCGAAACCGATATCCGCGCCATGCGCGATCTGATGTTCGAGGCATTTCAGCGCGGCCGCACCGACTGACAATCACCACACCACCCTGCCGACCAACCCCACCCGCCCCCGAGGCGGGTTTTGCATTTCTGGAGACCTATCATGCCGACCACGACCTATGCCCATTTCCGCGACGTGCCTGAGAGCGCCTGGCGCCGGCCCAGCTTTTCCCCGGCCGAAATCGCCTGCC